>CAZMBQ010000077.1:0-4047 GCA_964564705.1 uncultured archaeon | reverse complement strand
ACGGACCCGGAAAAGGTGAAGGACTTCGCGATCATCCCGGAGCTCGCTCACAACGGGAGCATAATAGTGGACGACGTGGAGGACCTGGGAGAGATGAGGCGGGGCAGGGCCTGCCTGCACAAGCTTTTCGGCGTGGATACAGCCATAAATGCAGGAAACTTCCTCTACTTCCTCCCCATGCTCGTGTTCGCGAGGAACGCGGAAAAGTTCGATGGGGAAACGCTCCTCAGGGCGTACAGGGTTTTCGGGGAGGAGATGGTAAACATCCATCTGGGCCAGGGAACGGACATCTACTGGCACAGGGGCGGCAAGTCCTCCATAAGCCTTGGGCAGTACCTGCAAATGGTCTCCTTCAAAACAGGCTGCCTCGCGAGGCAGGCCGGAAGGCTCGCTGTGGTCCTCGCGGGCGGCAGCGCAGAGCTCGAGGCAAAGGTGGGACGCGTCTGCGAGTCCATGGGCATAGCCTTCCAGATAGCGGATGATACCCTCAGCGTGGCAGGGGAGGAATTCCAGAAGGGCAAGGGATTCGGGGACGATATAACAGAAGGCAAACGCTCCCTCCTTGTAATCCACGCCCTTGAGAAAGCCCCCCAGGAAAAAGCGAAAAGGCTGCTGGAGATACTGGACATGCACACGCGGGATCCGGGGCTCATAAGGGAGGCCATCTCAATAATCAAGGAATCAGGCGCCGTGGAGCGCGCGAGGGAGGTTGCCAGGTCCCAGGTCGAGGATGCCTGGAAGGGGCTCGAACCCCTCCTGGAGGAGAGCCGAGCAAAGGCCTTGCTCAGGAAGTTCGTCACGTTCGCCGCGGACAGGCAGGTCTGATTTATATAACAGGGGGCGAGATTATTATTATGGGACTGGACATGCGTTCGAAGCTGAGGAACTACAGGCGGATACTCCAGATAGCGAGGAAGCCTGGAAGGGAAGAGTTCACCACCTCCACCAAGATAACCTCCCTCGGGCTCGTCATAATAGGCCTGATTGGCTTCCTCGTATTCCTCCTGTTCGTGGGGAGCTGCAACATGCTCGGCATCCTTTGCTGATTTATAAAGTTTCCAGGGCCTAACTAAAAGTGAGCGGCATGATATACACCGTGAGGACAACGTCAGGAAGGGAGGATATCGTAGTAGACCTGCTTATATCGAAGGTGGAGCAGGACAACATAGACGTGAAGAGCGTCTTCCACCCAGCGGAGATAAAGGGTTACGTCTTCCTGGAGGGCCGCTCGGGCAGCATACACAAGGCCGTCCAGGGCCTGATACACTCGCGCGGCCTCATTGACAGGCCGGTCCCACTGAACGAGATACAGCACTTTCTTGAGTCCAAGAAGGCGAGGCTCAAGGTGGACGAGGGGGACATAATAGAGATAATTGGGGGACCCTTCAAAGGCGAGAAGGGGAGGATAATGAGGGTCAACAGCATCAAGGACGAGGTGACAGTGGAGCTCCTCGAGGCCACCATACCCATCCCGGTCACGATAGCCACGGAGTTCGTGAAGATGATAAAGAAGTCGGGTGGCTCACAGGAGGCGGCCCCTGAGAAGGAAGAGGGGAAGGAGGAAGAGGCAAGCGTCTTCGACTCCATGGAAGCCGAGGAGGAAGAGAAGCCCAAGAAGCGGAAAAGCTTCCTGGAGGAGCTGGAGGGGAAGTAGCCCCGGTCCGGCTATTTAAATGTTGGATTTCATTGAGAATTATGCCAAAGCAGAGCGTTTCCGCCATGGTGCAGGGAGGCAAGGCTTCCGCAGGCCCTCCTCTGGGCCCCCAGCTCGGCCCCCTCGGGGTGAAGATACCTGACGTGATAGCGAAAATAAACGAGAAGACAAAGGACATGGCAGGCATGCAGGTGCCTGTGAAAGTCACTGTAAACGAGGACAGATCCTTTGAGGTGGAGGTCGGTACCCCCCCTGTTTCAGCGCTCATAAAGAAGGAGCTCAGCCTCGAGAAGGGCAGCAAGGAGGTCGGCAAACTCAGAGTCGGTGACCTCTCGGAGGAGCAGGCCAGGAGGATAGCGAAGGTGAAGTTCGGCTCAGATGCCCCGCCGCTACTTAGCCAGGTCGCAGGGACCGCAAGAAGCATGGGTGTGAGCGTGGGCCGGGGGCAGGTGACTGAAGAAGAGATTAAGGCTTACGAGGAAGGGAAGAAAGCTGAGGAGGCCGCTATAGTAGCGAAAGCGGCCGAGAAGCCGTCCGAGCCGGCAGAAGGCGAGCCCAAGAAGGAGGCCGCACCTGGGAAGGAAAAGGAGGAGTCTGCAAAGGTCCCTGAAAAGAAGCCCGGGAAGGGCAAGTGACGGATTCAACCTTAAATTTCTTTTTCCCTTATTACAAGCATGCAATCGGTTGCAAGGTACGGCAGCGGCTTGTTCTGGCTGCTCTTCGTGGTCGTGGGGGCAGGCCTTGCCATGTCCTTCCCCACAGAACTCATGCTCGGCCTCCTGGTGGTCATGTTCGGGGTCTTCAAGGTCGTCTCAGACGCGGAGAGCCGTAGAGTGGAGGGGGAGAGGGAGAAGCTGCGCAAGGCGCTTGACGGTCTGAAGGAATGGCTCGAGAGAGAGCACGCGCTCGTGCAGGAACTCGCCAGGCCCGCCCCGCCTGCGGACGCCAAGGCCCTGGAGAAGAAGCTTGAGCAGGCTTACCGCGACCTTGTCAGGAAGGTGGTGAGTGTGGAAAACAGGCTGAACGAGGTCTCCCGGGCCTTCCTCACTATGAAGCCCAGGAGCGGGAGGGGGAAGAAGCCCTGAATGCTTTAAATACCTTGCCCCCCAATTTAAAACCAGTCCGCTTTACTGCTTCGGCAGGAGGATCGCATGGCAGAGGAAAAGAAGTCCAAGGAGAAGACGGTTTCTGAGAAGCTCAGGGAGAGGTCAAGGCAGATATCAGAATCGCTGGGCAAGGAAGGGGCGCTCGAGGGTTTGGGACTGAGCGAAAAGAAGGCCGTGAAGGCAGGGAAAAAGCCTTCCAAGGAGGAGGTAAAGGAAAGGCCCGCAAAGGAGAAGGCGAAGGCTCCCGGAGAAGGGGAGAAAAAGCCTGCCGTGAAGGCAGGGCCCGTAAAACCCCCGGAAAAGATCGTAAAGGAGCCTGCAAAGGAGGAGCCCGTCATCCTTTACCCGTTCCAGGAGGGAGTGAAGAAGGCCAGGGAGCTCTCGAGGAAGCGGAAGTTCAGCCAGACATGGGACCTCGCGGTAAGCGTGAAGGGTATAAACCTCAAGAGGCCAGAGAACAGGTTCTCCCTCGAGTACCAGCTCCCGTCCGGAAGGGGCAAGGGCGTGAAGGTGGGTGTGTTCGCGGACCTGCTCGCCCCTGAGGCGAAGAAGCAGGACGCGGACGCTGTCATAAGCAAGCAGGAGATGCCCCGGCTCGCGAAGGACAAGAAGAGTCTCAAGAAGCTCGCGAGGGAGATGGAATGGTTCTTCGGGGAGGTCAGCCTCATGCCCGAGATAGGCAAGAGCTTCGGAATGGTCCTGGGTCCGAGGGGCAAGATGCCCAAACCCATCCCACCGAACGCGAACGTGGGCGCTGTCCTGAAGAAGGCGCGCGAATCTGCCAGGCTCGTGCTCAAGGAAAGCCCTGTCCTCCACGTGCCCGTAGGGACAGAGGAGATGGGGGACGAGGCGGTTATCAAGAACCTGGAAGGGGTGTATGCTTTCGTGAAGGAGAAGCTTCCCAAGGGGCTGAACAGCATAAGGAACATGCACCTGAAGCTCACCATGGGGAAGCCGGTGAGGCTGGAGGTGAAGTAGCATGGTGTCCAAGAAGAACGTGCAGGAGCTGAAAGCGGTGAAGGAGCAGGTGAAGGAGTACCCTGTCGTGGGCCTGCTGGACATGCACAAGCTTCCCGCCAGGCAGCTCCATGACATCAGGAACAGGCTCAGGGGCCAGGTGGTGATACGCATGTTCAAGAAGAGCATCCTCTTCCGCGCGTTCAAGGGCACGGGGCTAGAGGAGCTCGGGAAGCGCATGGAAGGCTCGCCTGCCCTGCTGCTCAGCAGGGAGGATCCGTTCAAGATAGCCAAGGTAATCCAGAAGTCCAAGTCAGAGGCTACTGCAAA
>CAZMBQ010000076.1:0-4103 GCA_964564705.1 uncultured archaeon | reverse complement strand
CTCCTAACCGGCAAGCAACCCACGGACAACACACTCGAGCGGAAGGGTATGGTCCAGCGCTTCGCCAAGAAGCTCAAGTGCACGATTCTCCTCAAGGGCAACGTCGACATAATCTCGGACGGCAGGCGGACAGCCGAGAACAGGACAGGCTCCCCCATCATGGCAAAGGCAGGCACGGGCGACATCCTCGCAGGCATTTGCGGCTCCCTCTTGGCGAGGGGCGCGCAGCCGTTCGAGGTAGCCTGCGCCGCGTCCTGGATAAGCGGCTCCGCCGGCAGCCTCGCAGCAACCGAGCTCGGGGAAAGCATGATGGCCGGGGACGTCCTCTCGAAAATCCACAGGGTGCTGAAATGAAAGCCTCCAAGAAGACCAGGATAATAATTGCAGGAGCAGCCGGACGGGATTTCCACAACTACCTCACCTTCTTCAAGGGCAAGCCCTTCTACAATGTTATCTGCTTCACTGCAGAGCAAATACCCAACATCTCTAATCGCACCTTCCCTGCAGCCCTCGCAGGCCCCCAGTATCCGAAAGGCATCCCCATCCACCCCGAGAGCATGCTCCCTGAACTGATAAGAAAATTCAGTGTCGAGCAGGTAGTACTCTCCTATTCAGACCTCTCCTACCCCGAGGTCATGTGCAAGGCATCCATAATAAACGCCGCAGGGGCTGACTTCCGTCTCCTCGGGCCAGACCACACCCAGTTGGAGTCAAAGAAGCCTGTTATCGCGGTCACCGCAGTCAGGACAGGTTGCGGCAAGTCCCAAACCACCCGCTACATCGCCAACCGCCTCCGCTCCCTGGGAAAGAGGGTGATAGCAGTCAGGCACCCGATGCCCTACTCCCAGGATCTCGCCTCCCAGACAGTCCAGCGTTTCGAGGCACACGATGACCTCGACCGCCACAAGGCCACTATAGAGGAGCGCGAGGAATACGAACCCCTGATAGACATGGGAGTGGTCGTCTACGCGGGGGTCGATTACAGGAAAATCCTGAGCGCCGCGGAAAAGGAAGCGGACATAATCCTTTTCGACGGCGGAAACAACGACTTCTCCTTCTACAGGCCCGACCTCAACATAGTGATGGTCGACCCCCACCGGCCCGGCCACGAGCTGTCCTACTACCCCGGAGAAATAAATCTTCGCATGGCAGACGTGGTGGTGATAAACAAGGTCAACACTGCGAGGAAAAAAGACGTCCTCATTGTGAGAAAAAACTCGAGCCTCGCCAACCCCCGCGCGACGATAATGGAAGCCGACTCCGTGATAACCCTCGACTCCCTCGAGAGCATCCGCAACAAGCGCGTCCTCGTGGTGGAGGACGGCCCCACCCTAACCCACGGCGGCATGCATTACGGCGCAGGCACGATAGCCGCCCGCAGGGCAGGCGCAATGGTGGTGGACCCCACACCCTGCCTTTCAGGCTCCCTGAAAGACGTTTTCAAAAAATACCCACACCTCAGGAAGAGCAAAGTCCTTCCTGCAATGGGTTACAGTCCGTCCCAGGTGAGGGAGCTCGAATCCGCGATAAAAAAATCCAGGTGCGACCTTGTGGTCGCCGGCACCCCCATAGACCTGAGGAGGGTTATGAGTCCCACAAAGCCGATAGTCAGGGTCCGCTACGAGCTCAGGCCCCGCGGCCCGGGTTTTGACAGGCTCCTGAAAAAATTCACCCTCACCAGACCCAGACATTAACCTCCACAACACCCCCACTCAGCACCCCGTACCTCCTGACATGCGCTGACGCGATGTTCTCCGGCACCCTCCCAACAACATGCGGCGAGCAGTCCATGACAACAGACCCACCGTCCTCTATGAGTATCCTTACCTTGTAATACTCAGCCCCCACGAAAGGCGCAGGCCTCTCGAGCAGGTTCAGGTCATTCAGCACTCCCACATAATTAGATTCGCACCTCTGTTTGAGCGAGTTAACACTCTCATTATCAAGCACCGGCCACTCCTTCGCCACCCCCGCCCCCTCAGTGGTCCTGAGCACGGCCTCGGAAGCCGCCACGACCTTGCTCTCCATGTTCATGGCGAAATAATCCCCCGTGTACGCGGAAACGTTCGCATTCAGTGTATTCAGCGTGTAAACCACCACCCCCATGAAAAGCACCACAGCAACGATGAACTCGAAAACCAATTGCCCCTTCATGCAGCCACCCAGTTATTTATTCTTTGGACATTAATAATAATCAATGAAACCCCTCCTCCTGCCTCTGGCCGCAGTCCTGCTGGTTTCAGGTTGCGTGATACCCGGAACAGACGTTTACATACCCCTCCCATGGGACTCCGTGCAGTCCCTTGAAAACGACGTGCTGGTGGTCAAAGATCTCAGGGCAATCCCCTCCACAGTCACCCCGCCCCAGCAGATAAGGCTCGTGGCCTCGATCGAGAACCGCGGCAGCTCCGAGTTCCCCCTTTCCGACGACAGGGGCTCGGCCGTATCAGTCAACGGAAAGCAGAAGATAGAGGTCGACCTCTTCGACTACTGCAGGGGCCTCTTCGAGGTCTCGGTCGCGGAATGCCCCGGAAGCGAGGACAACACTGCATGCACCCTGGACAGCCTCCTTCCCAGGGAAATCAAGGAGGTTTCCTGGATACTCGAGCCATCAGAAAAAACCGCCCTGCTGACCACATGCGACCTGAAGATATCAGTCACCTACCCCTACACGACCTCCGGACTCACCACAGTCCACTTCATGAACTCAGAGGAATACACCCGCCAGCTCTCCCAGGGCGTATTCCGGGAAAGAACCTCCTCCACCTCCCTCGGCTCCGGCCCGGTAAAGGCCTGGTACGAGATACGCGACCAGCAGCCTGTTGTTGCTGCCAAGTCAGGCGTCACTACGGGCATAATACCAGTCACCCTCGTGGTTGAGAATCGCGGTCTTGGCTCTGTTGAGGCCAGCGCAGGCGGCGAGCCCCAGGTTCTCCTATCAGACACTGAGCACGACATATTCGACTCCCCCTTCCAGACACAGGAGCAGCAGGGGTGCCACTTCCAGACAGGCAAGCCGATAAAACTCATCCAGAACAAGAGGGAGATTCCCTGCTGGATAGCACAGCTCTCGGACAGGGACGTCCCCAAGGAAACCACGAACCAGCTCACTGCCAGGATAGAATACCTCTACGAATTCAGGAAGGAGACCACTGTCACGGTCGAGCCCAAAACCCGGGCATGACGGCCCGGAGCAAACTTATAAATCCAACAATGCATATAGTTTAAAGGGATGCCGATGTCTGCTTTCAGTAACAAGACAAGAATTTTGCCCCTCCTGGCCGTTCTCGCCGTAGTCGCAGTGGCTGGATGCACCACCACAACCGGAGCCTCTGGCCCGGGCGTGATCATACTCTCCTGGACTCCAGAGCTTTCCAACCTCTTCTCAGAAGAGCGCGTCGACCTCCTCCTAAAGGTCCAGAACCAGGGCAGCTCCCACGCGAGGAACACCATCGCCGAAATAACCAACATAGACCCGGTCGAGTGGGGCGGATTCCTACAGAAGGAGGTGCCCATGGGCAACCTCATCCCATTTGATCCGGCCACCCAGACCCCGGGGGAGACCAAGTCGGTGCAGTTCCAGAACCTCCAGGCCCCCCTCCTTTCCAAGGGCACGAGCTTCATTTATGAGCCCACGGTGAGGGTCTCCTACGATTACACCACGACCGCCCAGAAGCCGATCACGATAGTCGACACTAACGAGCTGGTGAGGATACGCCAGCAGGGAAGGACCCTCCCCAGCAAGACCACCACCTACAGTGCAGGCCCACTCTCAGTCGAGATAATAATGGGCAACTACGTGAAGAGCTCCGAGGTCTTCGGCCTCTCGGGCCAGACCTATGACATATTCCCCGTCCACATAAGGATAACCAACAGCTTCTGGGAGACGGGCGGCAGCGTCACGAACAAGAGATTCGGCAGTTCCTGGTACGGCGGCGGCGCATTCGACTACCCAGTGAACGTCCGGGTCCAGCCCCCGCAGGGGACCAATTTCGTCTACTCGGGCTTCGGCCACGACTGCTCCTCCTATGAATTCACCGTGGACCTCTTCAGGGGCAAGGAAGCCGAGATAACCTGCGAGCTCGAGGTCACTTCCCCCCCAA
>CAZMBQ010000075.1:0-4128 GCA_964564705.1 uncultured archaeon | reverse complement strand
TGGGAAAAGTTCACATGAAGTTCTTCAGGGACAAGTCTCCCTACCTGGTCAGGCGCCACGAATCCCTCAGGGTCGAGATGCAGAGAAGGGGCTTCACTGCAAGGAAGTCCCTGTCCTCCGAACACCTGGGCAGCGTGGTTGGAAAGGAATGGTCCCCAGGGGAGAGGGACTTCAGGATAATCAGGAAGCGTCTGAGGGAGCGCCTTCTCGGAAAGCCCGGGTTCTACAAATACTACCACAGGAAAAGGAGTCAGACTTTCTTTTTGAATCTGATCAAATCAGCAGGAACCCCAGCCCCGCCCCAAAAAAGCACAAGACCGCAAAGGCGAGCGTGAACCAGAAGAAGTTTATCCTCCGGCCCAGATCCATGAGGGCCTTGAGGCTCACCAACCCGACCAGAAACCCTGCCGCAAGGGCAGGCCACTCTTCCAGGAGGAGGGGATTCCCCAGAAGAAGGTACGCGCTCGAGACAAGCACGACAGGGGCGCTCATCATGTAGGAGACCTTCAGGATCTCTTCCGGTCCCATCTTTCCGAGCGAGAGCCCGAAGATGGTGGAACCAGACCTCGAAAGCCCCGGGATCACCGCCAGGCCCTGCAGCATCCCCGCGACCAGGGCGAGCCTGCCTTTTGAAAGGCCGGGGCTCCTCTCGCTCCTGTGGAAGATCGAGGTCCCGAGCAGGCCGATTCCCATCACTGCCAGCAGCGCGGTCCCGGCGGCAATGCCCCTCACGAGCACGTACACGGGGAACCCCACGGCCAGCGAGACGACCGTGGTCATGGCAAGGAACCTGAGAAGCTCCCTGTCCTTCCGCAGCCCTGCCCAGTCCTTTCTAAAATAGACCAGCACGGACAGCAGCGTCCCGAGATGAAGGAAAAGCGCCGCGTCCACGGGATTCAGCCCTGTCAGTGCGCCCCCGGAAAGCGCCACCACACCTTCGCTCGAAACCGGCAGCCACTCGAAAATTCCCTGCAGAACCCCAAGGAGGACGTATTCCATCAAGAAAATCACTTCCTTATGTACTTCTCAAGAGAGAGCTGCTCCTCCTTGCCGTCATCGAGAAAGTCCTCTTCCCTGAACCCCAGACCCGCGAGCACCCTCATCGCCGCAGGAAGAACCTGGTTGTTTATGTAGTAATCCGGGTCGTAATCCCCCGCGTGCTCCGAGGGCTCTGCCCTCTCCGAGATGCTCCCAGAGCCCCTGGTCACGATGTAGTCTATGGTCGCCCCGACCCTGACCTGCTCCCCCCGGCCGATCATCTTCCTGGCAGCGGCCACGTGCGGCCCCACATGTTCGTACTGACTTATCGGCTTTGTCAGCTGGGTGTATATCACGAGCTTCTCCCTCCCGATTTTCCCCTTCTTCAGAACCTTCACGATCCTTCTCACTATCCGTGCGGCCTTGTCCGGGTCCCGGTCCTTCAAAACCGCGAGCAGAACCTTCTCCTGGGTCTCCCTCGCGATCGCGGACCAGTCCCTCCTCACCCTCTCGAAACCCCTGATCAGGAGGTTCCCCTCCTTGTCCATGAGAGCGTACTTCTTCTTCGCCACCGCTCCACCCTTCCCCAAAACAAATATCCCTGACTGGTAGAACCCCTTGAAGTCCAGTTCCATTACTCCCGGAAGCGCGGAATTGGCTTTTTCCAGGAACGGCTTCACGTCCTTCTGCCGCATCCTCAGGAACATGGAGTCAGTGTCACCGTAAATCACGCTGAATCCCATCCCCTCCGCTATCCCTATCACCTTCTTTATGTACATCCTGCCCAGGGAGGTTATGGACTCGGCGCACACCTTCGAGTACCACCTGGAGCCCGGATACCCGTAGTACCCGTAAGAAGCGTTCGCGAGTATCTTCAGCGCGTACTGCCTGTTGTCCAGGAACCTGTGCTTCCTGAGCTTGGGGCTCATCCTCTTCATCCTCTCCTTTATCTCCATCCTTCTGACAACGAGGTCCTCAAGGACCTTTGTCACGAACCCGGTCCTCTTGGTGCAGTAGTGGTGCCCGAGCTCCGGAATACTGTTCCCCCCGTCCCTGCAGCAGGCACAGTCAAGCGTCTCAGGGGAGACGTTGTGTGTGATTGTTATGGTTGGGTACAGTGAGGAGAAGTCGAACACCCCTATCTTTTCGTGTATCCCCTCCTTGGGGGTGTGCACATAACCCCCAAGGTAGCTGACCTCCCTCCTCCTCTGCACCTCCTCATACACAGGCCTCCTGGGCACGAGCTCTCCCATCCCATGCGCCCTCCTGATGTACAGCCACTCCACCAGCTGGGAATAGAACATCCTGCTCGTGTCGAAAAGCGTCTGCCCGGCAACCCTACACATCTCGAACATCTGCGGGAGAAGGTATTCCCCCAGCCTTAATGTGAGGAGGGAGTCCCTCTGGCAGTACTTTGCGATACTTTTCACATCCCTCTTCCTCCAGGCCTTCTCTATCTCTTCCCAGTCCATCCCCTCCTTCCCCCTCCCTATCAGCTCCCTGGCAACCCTGTCCAAGGTGAGCACCTCAGTCGCGAGCGAGGAGGATAGTATGTGCTCAACGAAATTGTAGAGGTCCACATGGACCCTCCCGGTGAATTTGGCAGCCTGTCCCCTCCCCCTCCTCTCGAAACTCAGTCTGTCCCCTCCCCTCCCGAGACTAAGTTCCACGCCGTGCTCCTTTGCCCTCTCGTTCAGCTTCGGGAAGTCGAAACTGTCCGAGTTGTACCCCACTACAATGTCAGGATCCCTCTCCTTAACTATCTCGACGAACCTCTCTATCAGGCCCCTCTCCCCTTTCGCTATCTCCACACCCTTCATCCCAGACCTCTTCCCGTAGCTCACCACCCTCCTGAAGCCCGAGTTGTCCGCGAAGGACGCCATGATTATCTTCCCTCCACCCTCATCCACCATCTCAATGTCCACTGCCATGATCTTCATCCCGGGATATTCGTCTTCGGGAAAGGCTTTCACCTCCTTTATGTACGGTCCTTCGAGCTCTGCTTCGAACCATCCCATCGGGACCAGGCCCCTGTCAATAAGCCACCTCCTGTAGAAGCTTATGCCGTACTCGTACTCTTCCCTCACGTCCTTCCAGTCCTTGACTGCCCCCCGGAATTTGTTCACGTCTTCAGGGAACCTGAGCCTGACCTTGAGCAAGCTCTTCTCCTCCCCAAGAAGCGACCTCTTCACATTCTCTATGCTCTCCGGGGCGCGGCCATCTATGCTCACTCCCCTCAGCCTTTCCTCCAACCCTTTCAGGTCAGCCCCCTTCCTGGGTTCGATGTAGAAGTAGGGAAGCAGATTCCTGTCGAACACGGTAACGCTCCTTCCCTCAGTATCCTTGCACCAGAGCCTGGCGATCGGTCTGCTCTTGTCCATGAAATGATCCGCGTCCAGAATACAGAGCCTGTTCTTCAAGGCAACCACTCCCTGGTTAAAAGATGGGTGCTTGCCTTAAAAACATGACACCGTTATGTCAGGCCTTCATTTTGCGCTTCCCAAGCCCCTCAATAATCTCCCTCACGTCCTTTGCCCCGAAAGCAAGCTCCTTTCCATACCTTATCCCATCCCCTTTCCACTTCCCGATGTTCAGGAGCCTCTCGATCGAATGCTTCATCCCATCGGAAAAATCCTCGAACCCGCTGTTGTACTCCATGAGGTCGAAGGAGACGAAATCCTCCATCTCCTTCGCGAAATCCTCCCTCTCCTTCCCCTTGAGCCTCAAAAACTTTCTCAGCCTTTTCGCCAGCTCCTTCGAGGCTTCCTCCTCGCTCACTTTTCCCATCTTCCCACCCCTTTATTATTCCCGTCCCCCCTTTAATAATTCCTGCAGCAACACGCTCCCGTAACTCCCCTTCGGAAGGAAGAACTCGATCACTTCCCCCTTGGTTGCGAGCCCTTCTGGTCTGATCCACCCCTCCCTCCTCGATCCCATGCACGTCATCCACCCTGTCCTGAAGCTCCCTCTCCCTATCCCGTCCTTCCTGGCGAGACTTTCCATTTCCCTCTCTGCCTCATTCCCCGGTTCAGGAGAACCGAAACCGAAAATCCAGGTCTCCCCTCTGAATCCAGTCCTTTCCAGGGCCTTGTTGAACAGGAACGCCTGGTACGCATGCACGAGGAACTTCGAATTCCGCTTTCCCGTCTT
>CAZMBQ010000074.1:0-4233 GCA_964564705.1 uncultured archaeon | reverse complement strand
CCGCTGGAACGAATTCACCCGCTGCTTTGGTGGGGGCAAGAAAGTCCGCCCCCTCCTTTTGAAAAAGGCGTGCTCCCTCCTGGAGGCGGATCCCAAGCCCCTGGAAAAGGCGGCCCTTGCGCTCGAGCTCCTGCACTGCGCCTCCCTTCTACACGACGACCTAATCGACAACGACACTGCCAGGAGAGGCAGTACCGCTTTCCACCTGAAAGCCGGCAATAGAAGGGCCGTGCTTTTCGGTGACTACTTTGCTTCACTCTCACTCAAGGTGGTGCGCCAGGACTACCCGGAGCTCCTGCCCCATTTCCTGCAAGCTCTGGAAGAGATGGTGGAGGGCCAGATGATGGAGTTCGCCCTGGAAAGCCTGGAAGACTACCTCTGCTATGCGTGGAAGAAGACCTCCTCCCTATTCGTCCTCGCGGCCAGGATTCCCTGCCTCCATTACCGCATTGGGCACAAAGGACTGGAGAAATGGGCAGGTGAATTTGGAACGGCCTTCCAGCTGCACAACGATCTCAAGAAGTCCGGGGAGGAGAACTCTGTCCTGCGCTTCCTCCCGAGGGCCGGCGCAGAGGAACTCCTGGAAGAGAAGCTCTCCCTACTCAGAAAAGGCCCGCTGGACCCGGATTCCCTGCTGGCCGGCCGGCCTAAATCCCGCAGCCGCTGATCTCGGCGAGTTCTCCGAGGCTCTTCAGCCCAACGAACTTCTCTTCCCCATGCTTCCATGTAGGCAGGTATTCGATCCCCTCCTGGAGGCAAAGCTCCCGCTCGCTTGTGCACTCCACGTATTCCACGTGCGGGAAGGACGACCTGAAAAGGGCCTTCTGCTCCTGGCAGTGTGGGCACAGTTCAGAGCCGTACATCACGAAGCCCTCCCCACTCAGGCAGTCAGCAAAGCCGTTCAGCTCAGAATCCGTGGCAGTGAAAAACCCCGTAGCGGACAGCCCGAGCCCGAGAGCGGCCACGACCACCGCTATCACAGCAGCATAAGGAAGCGCCGCCCCGAAGTCGCGTCTCCTTTCCTTTTCCTTCCTGCGACTCTTCCTACCCATGAAGGATATTTCGCGGGGTTGTTTAAAAATATATCCACCCCTGCCCAAGTAGTATTAATGAAGCGCCGTTACAGCTCAGCCCCTTCCGGGCCGCCGAGGCTTAAGAGGGAACTCGGGCTTCTTGAGGTCTCTCTCGCGGGAATAGGCATAATACTCGGCGCAGGGATTTACGCCCTGGTGGGCAAGGCCGCGGGACTCGCGGGCAGTGGAGTCTGGCTCGCTTTCCTCTTTTCCGCCGCTCTCGCGGCCCTGACCGGCCTCAGCTACGCGGAGCTCTCCTCCCTCTTCCCGAAGGCAGGCGCGGAATACGTTTACACCCGAAAGGGTTTCGGCCCCTTCCTGGCATTCCTGGTGGGCTGGATGGTGATCTTCGCAGGGGTGATAGGCGCTTCCACCGTGGCGCTCGGCTTCGGCGGCTATCTCGCTGCCCTCTTCTCCACCCCGGTAATACCCGCGGCAATGGCTCTCATACTTCTCCTCTCATTCATAGTCTTCTGGGGGATAAGGCAATCCGCGAGGATAGCTGTCGCGTTCACTCTGATAGAGGCGGCCGGACTGCTCTTCATAATTGCGGTGGGAATCCCGCATTTCGGAAGCGTGGACTACCTCGAGCTCCCCTCCCTGGAAGGGCTCTTCTCCGCCGCCGCCCTGATATTCTTCGCCTTCATCGGGTTCGAGGACATGGTCCGCCTCTCGGAAGAGACCAGGAAGCCGGAGCGCACCATACCCAAGGCCCTACTCATAGCCATAGTCGTCACGACACTGATATACGTACTCGTCTCCATTTCTGCGGTCAGCATCCTATCCCCAGCAGAGCTCGCCTCATCCTCTTCCCCGGTGGCGGATGTCGCTTCCAGGGCGACCGGAGCATCCTCCTTCCTCATTATCTCAGTGATAGCCCTGTTCTCCACATCCAACACCGTGCTTCTCATGCTCCTCGCGGCCTCAAGGATAACCTACGGAATCGCGGCCGAGCACTCCCTTCCCTCCCTTCTCGCGAAAATCCACCCGAAAAGGCGGACTCCCCACTTCGCAATCCTTCTGGTCATGTTTGCGTCCATGCTCCTCGCATCCCTTGGAGACATATCCCTCGTGGCAAGCGTTACCAATTTCACGCTCTTCGTAACATTCTTCGTGATAAACCTGAGCGTGATAGCACTCCGCTACAAGAAGCCCGGGAAGAGGCCCTTCCGCGTCCCCCTCAGTGTGGGCAGGTTCCCTCTCCTCCCCCTGCTCGGGGCGTTCACCTCCCTCGCCCTCCTCCTTTCCCTGGGATTTGATACGATCCTCTACGGACTCGCCCTCCTGCTCGCGGGCGCCGTCCTTTTCTTCGTCTTCAGGCAGAAGCGCTGAATGCCAGAGAACTTTTATACCAGAACAGCGAAGATAAAGTATGCTGAAATGCGCCACGTGCGGGAAGGAGATTGAAGGCGAGAAACTGTTCGAGAAGGGCCTCTTCTTCTGCTCCGAGGAATGCAGGAAAAAGGCAGAAGGCAGGAAGCAGGTCTGCGAGGGTGGGGTCTGCAAGCTCGCCTGATCACCCGCTCCGGAAATCCAGCGATACGGAGTTCACGCAGTGCCTCGTTTCCTTTTTCGTGAGTCCCTCGCCCTTGAACACGTGTCCGAGGTGGGCCCCACATTTCAAACATCTTATCTCTTCCCTGCCGTCAGGCTCCTCGACCCTCCTGACCGCCCCGGGAATGGAGTCGCCAAAGCTCGGCCACCCGGTGCCCGAATCGAACTTGTCCTTCGAGCTGAAGAGCGGCGACCCGCACCTCCTGCAGGCATATGTCCCTTTCTCCTCCCTGTTGAGGTGCTCACCGCTGAAAGGCCTCTCGGTCCCCCTCCCCTCGATGACTTCCCTCTCCTCCCTGCTTAGCTCCTTCATGCCTGAAGATTGGAGGGGGAGAATAAAAGCGCGGCTTTGGATAGCAGGCCGATCCCAGCAGGCTATTCCCTCTCCTGCATATAGTCAGTGACGATGGTTATTATCTTCCTCACGGTCTCGTTGCAGTTCAGGAAAACCATCCTGTCAAGCACCTCGATTCCATACTTCCTGATGAGCTCGCTGATCAGCGCGTGGATGAAGGACTGCGTCGCCGAGTCGACCTCACTGAAATCCAGCGTCACGCTCTCCCCCCTCTCGAGCGCCGGGACTATTTTACTGTTCCTGATGTTCCTGGCCACGTCCTTGTTTTCAGCGAAGCTTCCCGCGCTCCCGAACACTTTTATCGTGCCCATGTGAACCATCCCACAGTGCTCATGCGAATCTTGGCTTTTTATATCTGGCTTTTTTCCTTTCCCTTATTGTCTGGACGTATATTTTCCTTATGCTGTCCAGCAGCATCGAGAATTCCCTGGTGGTGTCCAGTGACATGTCAATCCCCACCACGGTTCCCTGCCAGTAAGGCAGTCCGTCCCTTCTGGAGTGCCTGTTCTTGAAGGGGTCTGCGTACAGCCTTAATTTTTGGGCAGCCTGGGCGGTTTTCAAGAGCTTGTACATTCCGCTGCCGCTGTATATTACGAAGAAGTCCCTGTTGATATTCGCCATGGACTTTATGAAGAAAAGGCCCGCCCCTGCATTCAGTTCGGTCCCCCCCTCCCTTCGGGTCGTCCCAGTGATCCCTGGTATCAGCGCCATCCTTATGGCCTCTATGTCAGTGTCCGCCTTGTGCGACATGTTTATACTGCTCTTTATCCCGATGCCCACATCGACTACTCCCATCCTTATGGTGTTGCTTTTCCTGTAATACTGGGCCGCGAGTACGGCCCCGATTTCCGATCTCGAATGCTCCAGGACGTTCCTGACGGTTTCGCTGACGATGTATTTTATCGGTTCAGCATGCCTGGGTTCCAGGTGCAAGAGGGGCACCATTTCCGTTATGAATCTCGTAAGCCCGTCAGAATCCCTTATCACTGTGAGCGGTATGAAGCGCCCGGCGGATTCATGCTTTTTGATGCGGATGCCTGATTCTATGCCAAGCAGGTCGAACAGCCCTATCCTTTCCAGGTAGTGTTTTGATCTCGCTTCCATCCTTTCGCAGTGCACGTTTTCGGTGCCGATCTTCAGGCCCAGCGCAGCTGCCATGGAAAGGACTACGGGGTGTATTGATATCCAGTTCTTGTTGGCACTGATTTCCAGCCTGGTGCCGTCAGTTGTGTCGAGGTTCTGGAGGAAGGT
>CAZMBQ010000073.1:0-4311 GCA_964564705.1 uncultured archaeon | reverse complement strand
GCTGCTGGCGATCTCGGTGTACGACGCGTTCGCTGTCTGGAAGAGCGGCCACATGATAACCCTCGCCAAGTTCCAGACAGGCAACAGGCTTTTCGCGGGTCTGGTCGTCAACGCAGACTCTCCTGAGTCGAAGCAGAAGAAACCCAGGCCTTCCGGGAAAGCCAGGCAGGAGCCGGGACAGGCGATCCTCGGCGGCGGGGACATAGCCTTTCCCCTGATATTCGCGGGAGTGGTCATGGAGTCCCTGGTACTCGGCATAGGCAAGGAAGCGGCCTTCCTCAAGACCCTTCTCATACCCCTGGTCCTAACCGCGGTTCTGGTAGCCCTCCTGATGAAGGGCGAGCAGGGCAAGTTCTACCCCGCGATGCCTTTCCTTACGGCAGGGTGCCTGGCGGGTTGGGGCCTGACACTCCTCTTCTGAAAAATAAGGAATCACTTCTTCTCTTCGGAAGGCTTCTCATCCTTTGGTTTCTTTTCGTCCTTCCCTTCAGTTTTGGCGGCTTCCCCGCCCTCTTCTGGAGTTTCTCTGGTTTTTTCGGGCTTTTTTCCTTCAGGCGCTTCTGTAGCCTCCTCCTTGGGCGGCTCCTTTTCCCCGGCCTTCGCCTCGGGTTCCTTGGGATCCCCTGCAGCTGACTTGCCCTTCTTCAGCCTCCTCGACTGCTTCTCTGCCTTGTTTGTGGGTATGTCCTCCTTCTTCGGGTATATAAGCACCCTGGCCTCACAGGAGGCAGTGCCCTTCATGGTGAATATCTTGTCCACCACCACGAGATCCTCCCCCACCTTCAGCTCCTTCGACAGCAAGGAAATTATCTCCCTCCTCAGGGGTGTGGACTTTCCCGGATGGGCTATTCTTACCGCCACCTCCCTCCTTCCGAGGAGGGCGTTCTTCCTGTCTCCCTGTATCTTGAAATCCATACTTAATTATCCGGTCATTATTTTAAATGCTTGCTCCCGGGAGAGGGGAAATTATAAAAGGAATTGGTTCCACAAGGAAGCATGTTAAAAGTGGCTGCGTACATCAGGGACTCGGCCAGTTACTCGCGGAAAGCCTCAAAAGGAAAGGCGCGGAAATAGAGCATTACCCGCCTGCGCATGTGGCCCCGGCAGCATCCCAGGCATGGGTCGCTACCCGCTTGTCTCACGCACCCATGTGACCAGGAAAGGTGCTGGAGAGGCATTTAGGACGCAGCAGACGTCCTCCCCGGGACAAGTTCTACGTGATTGACGTCAACGGCCAGAGGCGCTTTGGCACTCCAGGGAGTCCCGAGATATGCGACCACGAAAACATCGCTTACCTGAACTCCAAAACCACCGGCCACGCAATCGGGAAGCTCCTTTCCACCGGTGGCCACGGGGAAAAAGCAGAGAAATAGCCTAGAAGTAAATGTCCCTCTCACCCTCCTCTATCCTCTTGAGCCTTGCCCGCGTCTCCTCCCTGGTCGCGGGATCGGGTATCATCCCCAGGTATTTCTCCACCACCTCCGGGCCCAGCTCCTTCACCTCCCCGGACGCGTAATCCTCCATGTACTCCTTGAAAGTGAGCAGCGCGTTAGGCCTGCAAAGGTTCTGGATGTTCCCGGGCTTCGCGAG
Source organism: uncultured archaeon (assembly GCA_964564705.1). Lineage (GTDB taxonomy): Archaea > Aenigmatarchaeota > Aenigmatarchaeia > QMZP01 > QMZP01 > BS750m-G81. Next base: position 2,721 of record CAZMBQ010000073.1, on the reverse strand, counting down.
CTCCATGAATTTCTCCCCTGTCCTGCCTTTGCGGTAGCAAGCAGTGCAGAACGATGGAAGCAGCCCCTGCTTCATCGTGGAAAGCACCACCTCCCCTAGGCTCCTGTGGTCGGACAGCGAGAACTGCTCCAGCCCCACAGGACTCCCGTAACCCCCGGGAGAGGTGCGTGAGGCCGCGGATGTCTGGGATATCCCTATACCGAACGCCTTCTCCCTCAACCCGGGCGACTCCCTTGTGGAGATTATCATCCCGGTGTACGGGACAGCAAGCCTCAGTATCGCGATTATCCTCAGAAGCTCCTCCTCACTCACTGGGTGGGAAGGCCTCCACTCCCCACCGAAAGGCTGCCACCTAGGCACAGAGAAGGTGTGCGGCCCCACCCCGAACCTCCTCTCAAGGTACTGCGCGTGCGAGACCATGCCCAGGATTTCAAACCTCCAGTCATGCAGCCCGAAAAGCACCCCCAGCCCCACATCATCCAACCCTGCCTCAAAGGCCCTGTCATGCGCGAAGAGCTGCCTCTCAAAGGAGGCCTTCGGTCCCGAGTGCACCTTCTCGTAAGTGGGCCTGTGGTATGTCTCCTGGAAGAGCTGGTACGTCCCTATCCCCGCTTCCCTGAGCTTCCTGTAGTTCTCCGTGGTCGTGGCGGCGATGTTCACGTTCACCCTCCTTATCTCCCCCCTTCCCTCCCGGGTGGAATAAATCTCCCTGATCACGTCCGTGACGTAGTCGATGCTGTTGTCCGGGTGCTCCCCGAACTCGAGCAGCAGCCTCTTGTGCCCCATCCTCTCCAGCAGACGCACCTGCTCCCTTACTTCCCCGAGCGAGAGCCTCTTCCTGGGGGAGGGGTTGTCCCTCCTGAAACCGCAGTAGCAGCAGTTGTTTGTGCAGAAGCTCGATACGTAAAGAGGGGCGAACATGACGAGCCTCTCCCCGTATATCTCCCTCTTCACCCTCCCCGCTGCCCTGAACATCTCCTCCACTATAACGGGGTCCTCTGTCCTGGCAAGCGCCCCTGTTTCCTCGAGGGAAAGCCCATTCTTCTCCAAGGCCTTATCCAGGATGCTGCGCACCTCCTGGTCCGAAGGCCTGCCTTCCAGTATGCGGCGGAATCTTCCCTCGTCCACTATCTCCTTCACGTCCATTGTCATGCACCGAGATCAGTCGGGGCCCTCCCGAGCGAGTACAGGAGCTTCAGCGTCTCTGCAATGCTCTCTTCCACCCCCTTGTGGTTGTCCGGTCTCCCGGGATAGATGGAGTACTTGCTCCTGTGCTGCGCAGGGGTGAGGTTTATCATGAGCGAGTTTGCCCCGGCCAGGAGCCCCCTTCTCCTCCCTTCCGGATGCAGCGTCTCAAGAGCCGTGGTGACCAGTATCTTGGCATCCGGCTGAACGAGCCTGCTCGTGGCGAGGAGCTTCAGCACTGTCGAAAGCTCCGGTTTGGGGTGCTCGCCTCGGGGGGTTTCCGGGTGCGGTATGAACGGGCCGAAAGACCACATCTCTGCCCCGAGGGAGCGGGTAAGGAGGATGTCATCAGCGAGGCTCCCGGTCCCCTGCCCGGGCAGTCCTGCAATGGAACCCGTGGCGACGATGTACCCAAGCTTCCTACAGTGGCGTATCAGGGACAGCCTCTCTTCCAGCTGGGCCTTTGGCCCTGAATGCACTTTTCCGTAAACCCCCGGGTCAGAAGTCTCGAACCTGAGCAGAACCCCCCGGGCTCCCGCATCCCACATCTCCCTGTATGTCTCCTTGTCCCGCGAGCCCACGCTCATGAAGACCAGCGCCCCAAGGGATCGCACCCTCCGGGCAATGTCAGCTAGAATCTCCCCACTGTAATAATAATCCTCCCCTGATTGAAGTACGAGAGCCCTGAAGCCCAGTTCCCTGACCGCTCGCTCGGCTGTCCCCACTATCTCCTCCGGTTCCATCCGGTAGCGCCGGATTCCCGAGGGTCCGCGGATTCCGCAGTATGAGCAGGCGTTCCTGCAGTAGTTTGAGAACTCTATTATGCCGTGCACGCAGCACGAGTTCTTCAGCTCCCGGGCCCTCAGGGAGTTCGCTGCCTTGAGCAGGGCGTCCATCTCCATACCCTCTGCCTCAATCAGCCTGATGATTTCCCCCCTGTCAAGCGCGGCCCCCTCAAGAGCCTTCCCAATAACCTCCCCAAACTCCCCTTCCGGCCTTTCCCCTATAGCAGAAAGCTTCCCGTCCAGTTCCTTCAGCTGGAAGAACCTTCCCTTCCACTCCTCCAGGACCGGGACGGCCTGGCTGGCAGGCACCTTATCCACAACAAAACCCCCCTGTGCATACGCATATTCCCCTGACACTGCGCCGAGCTCGTTCACCGCTTCCCTTCTCTCCCCGAAATAGTCCAGGACGGCGATCCTCCCCCTCGTCCCAACGACCTTCCCTGGAATGGCGTAGCACATGCACCCCTATTGGAGGGGAATGTTATAAAACTTGCCGGGCCAAGAAAAAGCAAAAAAAAATGAACAGCGTCCCGGGACGAAAAAAGCCCGCCCGGGCGCTAACCCTTGAGCATCTGCTTCTGCTGGTTCTGGCAGGATGAGCATGACATGATCACGTACGTCCTTTCCATATCGCTAAAAACAGACTTCATTTCGCTTCCGCATTTCTCGCAGTTGATGGAATTCCTTCCGTTCCGTCTCTTTTCCATCTATATTGTAATGGTTTCTAAAGAATAAATACTTGTGCCCAGAC
>CAZMBQ010000072.1:0-4414 GCA_964564705.1 uncultured archaeon | reverse complement strand
TCCCTTCCCAATTAATATACATGAAAACCGTTTTTGAGGTGGTGTCCCAGGAGATACTCCCGTGCATGAGGTCGCTCGTCGCGAAGAAACTGATCGAAGGTGGTTTTTCCCAAAAGCAAGTTGCAGACAAGCTCGGTCTCTCCCAGCCAGCCATCTCCCAGTACAAGCGGGACATGCGGGGGAAGCGGATGGAGATATTCTCAAGGTATCCCCAGCTTCTCGAGGACTCAGGCACGATAGCAACCAGGGTCGCGAGCGGGGAGATAAGCATGGACCAGGCCACACTCGAGATATTCGAGGCGTGCAAACAGCTCCTTGAGCGGGAATAGTTCAGGCGAATTCCAAGTGGAGCTTGCCGTCAGCGAATCTGCTTTCTACAAGGGCCTTTGCCTCGGGCTTGGTGATTATCTTGAAGTATGCTTTGTCCCCTGAGATAGCCTTCACCTCGATCGAGGACTCCAGGTCCTCTATCTCTATGTCCTCCTCCTTCACGCCTGGGATGTCCATGTCCACCAACACCATGGAATCCTCCTTCCTGATGGTCGTGGCAGGCTCCTCTGTGTTTTTGGGAGCGGGCCTTTCCTTCCTTGGCTGTTCCTTCTCCCGTGAAGGTTTGGAGGGGACATAACTCATTTTCTCTATCTGCTTCCTGACCTCCTCCTTGTCGACGTTTCCGAATGTCTTCACGTCTATATTGGGCTCCATCCCTGTGCCGGACGTTATCCTTATCGAGAACCCCTTCCTCGAGGGCTTCGCATGATTCTTCAGGCCCTCCGGGATTTCATCGAACCAGGGGCTGATGTCGAATGCCTCCATGTCCCTGTCCACCCGCTTGCTAAGCGTTTCCATGTCCTTCAGTGCCTTGGAGAATATGTCACCGAAGCTGAATATTCTCCTGCCCGTCCTCGCGCCGCACTTGGGGCAGAACTTCCAACCCCCTTCAACTCCGGAACCACAATTGGAGCATTTCATGCAAGATAATTCCATTCCTTCATTTAAAAGATTTTCTCATGCAGTCTTCTTTTAAAACAGGAATTCAAGCAGATTCATGGTCCGCGTCCCTCCATGTCCGTTGTGCGCGGGCAGGCGCCCTTTCTGCATCCACAAGAGCTACCCGATACCGAGGCCTGACCTGGAGAAGACCGTCAGGGGGAGCCTGAAGAGGGACTTTTTCGGGCCATCCTACTCCGTCTTCGTGGGCAAGTCCGGCTACCCCAATGTCTTTGCAGGTCCCATGGTGGGCATGCAACCGTTGGAGAGGATAGACTCCCCGGACAAGTGGTTCGGGATGGATTACTCGAACATAATAGAGCTGCGCTCCTTCCTCCTCCGCTCCAAACGGGCCGAGAGCATCTTCTCCCGCTCCAGGCACGTCCGGGAGATGCAGGAGCTGGTCCTCGCGAAAAAGGCCACGGACGTGGAAATGAGCTTCCGCCGCACCCCGTCGTTCTCGCTTTCAATCTCGGAATCGTTCCAGCCAATGGGGCCTTCCGGCCTGCTCGAAAAAATGAGGGTCGCGGAGAACGTCTCTGTCCGCCCGAGGGTGGAGAGGATAGTGTCCGATGAGCTGAAGTCGCAGGAGCAGGTCTCCCTGCTCCACGGGGCGGGAATGGACGTCTACAAAATATCCTCAGTCTTCTCCTCCGGGGCTCTCGGGCTCCAGGGAAAAAGGAAGCTCGTCCCCTCCAGGTGGTCCGTCACCGGAATAGACGACATCCTTGCGAAGTCCCTGCTGGAGAAAGTGAGGACGTGCCCTGAAATTAGCGACTTCCTTGTGTTCGGGTCCTCCTACCTCGACAACCACTTTGTCATCCTGCTAATGCCCGGAAGCTGGGAGTTCGAGAATTTCGAGGTCTGGGCGCCCAGCTCCAACTGGTCTTCCCAGACCCAGTCAAGGATAATCCCCGAGTACGAGCCTTTCCAGGGGAGGTCCGACTATGCGGAAAGCCAGGCAGGCGGCTATTACGCGGCAAGGATTTCAGCGGTCAAGTACCTGGTCGGCATAAGGAGGCAGGCCCGGGTGGTCTCGTTCCGTGAGGTTTATGAGGGTTACACGGTGCCTCTGGGGGTTTGGGTCGTGAGGGAGACCTCCGGGAACGCGTTCAAGGAAAGGCCGAGGAAGTTCCAGACAAAGGAGTCAGCTCTCACGCATGTCGGCAGCCGGCTCAAGCTCCCCCTCAAGGAATATGTCAGGAAAAGCAAAATACTCCGCCAGAAAAGGCTGGGTGATTTCTGACTGCTGAATGATTTAAAGCGCCGCGACAAAAAAGACGCATGGACCTCAGGGATTTCGTGAGGGACGTGCCTGATTTCCCAAAGAAGGGCATAATCTTCAGGGACATAACCCCCCTACTGAGAGACGGGAAGGCCCTTGCCCTTGCAGTGGAGAGGATTGCGGAACGTTTCAGTGGCTTTGGTGTGGACGTGATCGTGGGGCCGGAGAGCAGGGGGTTCCTCCTGGGCGCTCCTGTGGCGGTCCGCCTGGGCAAGGGCTTCGTGCCCGTCCGCAAGAAGGGGAAGCTTCCGGGCGAGACTGTTTCGGCGAAGTACGAGCTGGAGTACGGGGAGGACGAGGTCGAAATGCACAGGGACGCCATCAGTCCAGGGGAGAAGGTGCTCGTAGTGGACGACCTGCTCGCGACAGGCGGGACAGTCTCCGCTGTCAAGGACCTCGTGGAGAAGTCAGGCGGGGAGATAGTGGGTTTCTGCTTCCTGATAGAGTTGGAACGACTGGGGGGAAGAAAGAGGCTGAAAGGCAGCGAGGTTCTCTCGCTGATCACGTATTGATCAGAACCCCGCCCGCGCCTGCGCGGGAGAACTTGTGTAGCATGTCCGCGACCGAGACCACGATGCCCTGGGCCTCGCCCATGTCAAGCACTATCTTCTCCGGGTGTAGGATCTCCACCCCAGAGGGTGCATAGTTCATCGCGAGGTAGACCAGTGTCTCGAAGTTCTCTGTCAGGACCTCGAGCTCCACCACATAGGAATAGGCCTTCTCCACCTTGGGAAAGGGGTTCTCTATTGGTTTGACCTCCTTGAATTCCTTCTTCGCTATGAGCGTCTTCTTTTCCTTTCCCATCTTCTCCACGTGGCTCTCGAGTGACTGCTTGGCAGCCTCCTCGTTTATCGCGAGCACCTCTATCATCATCCAGGACTTCACCCAGCCCTCCTTGAGCTTCCTCTCCATGGCTTCGCTGTCCATGTGCATTATTCAGAAAAGGCATTTATAAGTGTTCCTGGAGGAAGGAGGTGAGCATGTTGTAGGAATCCAGCTTGTTTCCTGTCTTCTGTTCCTGAAGCTGGTACCAGTTGAACTTGTGGCCCTCTCCCACATACTCCTTATAGGTGTGCTCCTTCCCCTCCTCTACCAGCAGGTCCCTGAACTCCCTGTGACCCAGTATTATGCTCTCAGAGTCCTGGTCCCCCACTGCCAAAAGGAGCGGAGCCTTGACCCTGTCCACACAAAGCATGGGATCCGCCTTGCTTATCCACTCGAACTGCTCAAGCTGGGAGAGCGCGCGGAACTCTGGAGTGTATATGTCAGTCGAGGCAGAGCCTGGATTCTCCAGGTAGTTCATGTAGCCCCTTATCTGGCTTATGAAGCCGTAGAAGTCCGCCCCCGCGTCCACTTCATACGAGCGCTGGGAAGCGAGGAGGGTGAGCAGTCCCCCGTGAGAGGAGCCCCAGACCCCTATCCTTGAACCGTCGACCTCAGGCAGTTGCTTCCCGCATTCCATCAGATTCAGGACGTCATGGATCTCGAACGGGTCGCCTGTCTCTCCCTCTGAAAGCGGATTCACTTCCTCCCCATTCAAGTCCTGGACGATTATCAGGTCTATGTCATCGTTCACCAGCGGCTCCCCCCTCAGTGCAGGCATGAGTATCACGTAACCCTCCCTCGCGAGGTCGTAGTTCCAGACCAGCGAGCTCTCAGTCACCCCCTTCACCCCGCCGTGATTGTATATCAGCAGAGGGTAGTTCAGGCCTGTCCTCGGGAGCATCATGAGGCCGTGCACCAGCATGGAGTCGCTGGTATAGGAGATGTGGTAGAGTCCTATGTCCGGATCTGTGGTGCCTGACACCTGGAGCTCCTGGATGGTTTGGAAGTCCTGGCAAGAGGGCGTGAACGCATCATCATAGCAGGTGTAGCGGGACTCGTAATAGCTCTTCACTTCACAGTCCGACTCGCAGACAGCCGGATATTCGTCCCCGGCGCAGTAGCCATCGCCGCAGATTGTGGGGCAGTCTCCTGGGCAGGTGAGTGGATCTTCAGCGGAGTCACAGGTCCCGTCCCCACAAACCGGATCGCAATCCTCGGGGCAGCTCAGCGGAGTCTCGCTTCCGAGGCAGAATCCGTCACCGCAGATTGTGGGGCAGTCTCCTGGGCAGGTGAGTGGATCTTCAGCGGAGTCAC
>CAZMBQ010000071.1:0-4435 GCA_964564705.1 uncultured archaeon | reverse complement strand
ACCATCGTGGGAGTAGCTCAACCCTACTCCCCATTCTGATCACCCTGGGATTATGTGTGGGTTTGCTGATTAATTAGACACGCTCTTTTCGGGGCTTGTGGCGTGCACCCAAACCTATATATACCCAGGAACGATAAAGGTCATTCACATGGTTTCAATAACAGGTTTGGGTGGCTTCAGGGAGGTGGGAAGAAGCGCCGTCCTTGTCGAAGGGAGCGAGAGGTTGCTGCTAGACTACGGTTTGAGCGTGCAGGACATGTCAGTGCCTGCAAGGCCTGACCTGAAGCTGAATGGGGTGGTTCTCACACACGCGCACCTGGACCACTGCGGGGTGCTTCCCGAGCTCTACAAGAGGGGATACAGTGGAAGCGTCCACGCCACACCCACTACGCTGGAACTCATCGGGCTGATGCTCAGGGACGAGCTGAAGGTGCATGATAAGAGGGGACTCGTCCCACTGTTCAGCACGCACGACATCGAGAAGATGGAGAGGCTGGCGAGGCCCTTTGGTATGGGGAAGGGCTTTTCCCTCGGAAGCTCCAAAACCACGTTCCAGGACGCAGGACACGTCCCGGGCTCGGCCTCTGTGCTGGTGGAGATGGACGGGAAGAGGGTGCTTTACACCGGGGACATAAAGTTCACGGAAAGCGAGCTCATGAATCCTGCCCATACGGACTTCAGGGACATAGACGCCCTGATATGCGAGAGCACCTACACCAAGAAGGATCATCCCGACAGGAACGAGCTCAGGAAGGAGCTGATAAACCACACCCTGGACGTTGTCAACAATGACGGGATAGTGCTGCTCCCCTGCTTCTCGATAGGAAGGACGCAGGAGATGTTGCAGATACTCTCGGACCTGGACATCCCTCTCTACCTGGACGGGATGGGGAAGAAGGCGACCGAGATTATACTCAGGCACCCCGAGTCAGTGAAGAGCCCCAAGAAGCTGAAGAAAGCCTTTGGGAAGGCCCAGAAGATAAGGAGTCATGGGGAGAGGTTCAAGCTTCTCGGGAAGCCCGGGGCAGTGATCACAACTGCGGGGATGATGAACGGCGGCCCGATATCCCACTACATCAAGAGGCTCCACAAGAGGGAGAACTGCTCGCTCTACATCTCGGGCTTCCAGGTGGATGGGACTGTCGGGAGGGTGCTGCAGGACACCGGGCGTTATGTGAACGAGGGCCTGGACGTGAAGCCCAAGATGAACATAATGTTCAGGGACTGGTCAGCGCACTGCGGACGCAGCAGCATCCTGGCCTTCCTGAAGAAGGCGAACCCCCGGAAGGTGATACTGAACCATGGGGACTCCTGCGGGGAGTTTGCCCAGGAACTGGAAGGTATGGGTTTCAACGCGACCGCACCCAGGAACGGGGAGAAGGTTGGGGTTTGATTTTTGCGTTCATGTTGCGCCAGGGGAGGGAAACAGGGCGCTGATTGCTTCTGACTATAAGAGTGTTATGTTCAATAAATTCTACCGGAATACCCTCCCCACAGGTTTAAATACGGAAAACCAGAGGACAGTATGGAGAAGCCGGTTGTGGAGATTGACGGCTCATACGGGAGCGGTGGCGGGGCCATACTCAGGGTTGCTTCTGCGCTTTCTGCCGTGACCTCCAGGTCTGTCCGCGTGTTCAACATAAGGAAGGGAAGACCCAGGCCGGGCCTAATGCCGCAGCACCTTGAGGGCCTGAAGGCCGTGGCAGGCCTCTGCGGCGGGCGGCTTGAGGGGGCCGAGCCAGGGAGCGGGGAGATACGCCTTTTTCCCGGGAAGGCGCGTTCCGGAAGGCTGGATGTAAGGATAGGGACCGCGGGCTCGATTGGCCTGGTGTTCCAGACGCTGAAGCTTCCTGCCTGCGTTATAGGAGGGGCGGAGATAACGGTGGAAGGCGGGGCCACTTTCGGGAAGTGGGCGCCTCCGCTGGAGGCGAGCAGGAGCGTGCTCCTGCCCGTGCTGGAGAGGATGGGATACAGAGCCGGGTTGCGGATAGGGAGGCACGGGTTCTACCCGGCCGGCGGGGCGCGGGCGTCCATCCGCGTGGAAAGCTGCGGGGAGCTGAAGCCGCTGGTCCTGGGGAAGCTTGGGAGGATAACCCACCTGGGAGGGATCTCGATCGCGAGCGCCCACCTCAGGAAGGCCAGGGTGGCAGAGAAGCAGGCGCGCGCCGCCGAGCAGTTTTTGAAGGGCAAGGGGCTCAAGCCAATGGTCAAGGACATGTACGTGGAGGCGGACTGCCCCGGATCGGGCGTGGTTCTCTGGGCCTCGGACGGTTCCAGCGTCCTGGGAGGGGACTGCGTCGGGGAGAGGAACAAGAGGGCGGAGGATGTGGGTAGGGAGGCCGCTCAGAGGCTTTACAATGCGATAGAATCAGGGGCGACAGTGGACGAGAAGCTCTCGGACCAGGTCCTACCCTTCATGGCGCTCGCGAAGGGGGAGTCGAGGATAGTGGCCCCGAGACTGACCGGGCACGCGAAGACCAACATCTGGGTCCTGGGCAAGTTCCTGGATTCCGAGTTCAGGACGCGCGAGACCCCCAGGAACGTTGCAATAGAGTGCAGCGGGAAATGACCGAAACAATTTATTGCCTGGCCGCAAAAAGAGCGCATGGAGTTCTTTGAGGCAGTGGAGAAGAGGCGCTCTGTCAGGAAGTTCCTCGGGAAGGGAGTGGGTGAGGAGCTGAAGAGGATTTTGGAGGTCTGCAACCGGGCGCCCTCTGCGGGCAATCTCCAGTCCTACCGGATCTTGGTGGTGAGGGACGGGGAGAAGAGGAAGGCCCTTTCAGGGGTGGTAGGAGGAAGGGGCTCGATTGCCCAGGCTCCTGTGGCCCTGGTGTTCTGCGCCGAGCCCGCTGATGCGGTCAGGGAATACGGGAAGAGGGGGGAGCTTTATGCTGTGCAGGATGCCACGATAGCGTGCGCATATTCCCAGCTCGCGGCGACCTCGCTCGGGCTGGCCACTGTCTGGATAGGCTCGTTCGACGAGGAGAAGGTGAAGGACATCCTTGCAACAGAACTGAGGCCGGTCGCGATGGTTCCCGTGGGGCATGCGGGGGAGGAGCCTCCCAGGAAGGGCAGGAAGCCGCTGGAAGAGCTCACCCGCGAGGTCTGATGCGCTTCCATACTGTCCCGCTGCCGGCAGTTATCTCAAGTACCCTGTGGTTGGGGATTAGCGTCTCCCTGTATTCTCCCTGGACGATGAAATGGGATTTCCTCACCTCGGAGATGTCACGGCCGCTTATCGCATTCCGGTCCCCCGGGGCGCCGCGGTGCCTTATCACGACCGTGCAGCTTTCCAGGCGGCCGGTCCACTTGAGTCTGTTGAGGGTCTGGAAGACCATAATCAGAAGCTGTTCTCCAGGAGCGGGGGGAGGCCGACCACATCAGGGATTATCATACCGCTGTCCAGCCCTGCGCCCAGGAAATCCTCCCTGGTGGCGGGGCCGGAGAGGACGCCCACAAACCTTATGCCGGTGTTCCTGGATATCTCGTAATCGTGCAGCGAGTCGCCGACGAAGAGGATCTCCTCCTTCCCGATGCCGAGCTTCTCGAGCTCCCTGAAGACGGGATTGAAGTAGTCCGGGTCACTCTTGGACTTTCCCGCGTCGCCCTGGGGGAGGATGAATGAGAACTTCCCGAAGTCCAGGGCAGAGCGCCTGAGCTCAACCATGAGACCCTCACTAGTCCTTCCGGTGCATATACCGAGTACGAACTTCCTCGAGAGCATGTCGATCAGGGCATGCACGCCCTTCACTGGAGGGCAGCCCTTCCTGAAGGCATTGGCGGTGAGGTATGATTCGGAAAACTTGTTCACGTCTATGTCTGGCCACGTGCCCTGAACGAAGTCGCTCCAGGGCTTTCCGTAGTGCTCCTTGATGGTGCTTTCCGGGGGGAGCGGGAGACCTGCCTTGCCCGTGACCATGGCCAGGTTCTTGAGCGTCGAATCGTAAGTCTCCACCAGGGTGTCGTCGAAGTCGAATACAATAGCCTTAATCATGCGATCACTATTCCCATATTGTTTAGCTCCTTTTTAAGTCTTGATTTGCCGCGGAAGAGGATGCCTTTCATTCCCAGCGATTCCGCTGCCCGGACGTTCTCAGCATTGTCGTCTATGAAGACGCACTCCCTGGTCGGGAGGCTGAGGCGCCTGATGGCCTCGAGGAAAATCCGCTTCCCGGGCTTCCTGAATCCCACCCGGTTGGAGAAGACCATGGAGTCGAAGAGGTTCTTGAGAGAGTATTCCGTCACTATGAAGTCCGTGAGCTCCCTGTAATTGTCCGAGACGAGTCCGGTCCTGTAGCGCGCGTGGATGGCGGAAACGAGCTCCAGCATCCCGGGGTCCGCCCTCCCGGAATCGAGGAAGAGCCTGAGCATGCCTTTCGGGCTGATTCCCAACTCGTCCGCGATTCCCGCGAAGAATTCCTCCCCGGAAACCCTT
>CAZMBQ010000070.1:0-4804 GCA_964564705.1 uncultured archaeon | reverse complement strand
CGGCCGCCTGGCAAAGAAGGGGCTCGTCTCCTTCATCCAGAAGGGGAACACCCGGCATTACGAGGCGCTGGATCCCTCGAAGCTCAAGGAATACCTTGAGGAAAAGGAGCGGCTATTGAGGGAGAAGCGGGCCCTGGTGGAGAGGATGCTTCCGACGCTGGCTGCCAGGAGAAACAGGCGACAGGAAAAGGAGTCATCACGCGTGTTCCTGGGATACCAGGGGATAAAGACGTACTTCCAGGAAGTCCTGGAATCGTTGGGGCCGGGCCAGGAGCGCCTAGTGCTCGGGGCAAAGTCAGGATATTCCGACATCCCGAAGGTCACGAGGTTCTTCCATAACCTGAACAGGAAGCTTTCCCAGAAGGGCGTGAGGACGAAGATAATATTCAATCATGACCTCAAGGAGGGGGCTGGAAAGCGCTACTCCCTTCCGGGCATTCGGGTGCGCTACCTCGAGCACGCCACCCCGGCATCGATAGGTATCCAGGGGGATTTCGTGGACATCCTGCTCTGGACCCAGGAGAAGGAGGTCCTGTTCTCGATAAGGAGCAGGGAGGTGGCCGACTCCTACAGGGAGTGGTTCAGGACGCTCTGGAGGCTGGCAGGGGAGCAGCGCAACGATTCAACTCCTATTTAACACCTTCCCCTGAATAGAAGGCATGGGGAAATTCAGGATAATCGACGATCTCACCTCGGACGTGTTGTTCGAGGTTGAGGGGAAGGACCTCATGGAGGTGTTCGAGAACGCGGCAGAGGCGCTTCTGTCGGTCATCTGCCAGCTCGGCAAGGTCAGGCCAGTGAGGGCGGTGGAAGTGGAGGTGAAGGGCAGGGACGCGGGTGAGCTGATGTTCAACTGGCTGCAGGAGATAATCGCGCAGGTGGACATGGAGGCGATGTTCTTCAGCAGGACAGAGATTCTCGGGATAGGCGAGACCTTCCTGAAGGCAAGGCTCTGGGGGGAGGATATGGAGCCGGGGAAAGGGGAGACGGTTGTCAAGGCAGTGACGAACTACAAGTTCCTGTTCGAGAAGTCAGGGAAAGGGTACAGGGCAAGGGCGAGCCTGGACATCTGACCGCAAGGGCAGAATCAGGGGAAAAGTATTTATATCTTCTTTGGAAGCAGAGACATGGAACTCCATTTCGAGGGCAGGGTGGCGGAATATGAAGGTGATGTGGAAGAGCTTGCAAGTAGATATTCCGCTGGCTTCACTTCATTTTCAATAGGAAGAGCGGATGTCAGGAAATATGGCCTTTTAAGGAGGGAGGGGGAGGATACGTATTTATTCATGATTTCAAATGCCACGGGTGAAGTAAGGAACGAGGACTACAATGTGATTGCCAGCGTGCTTGGCACGAACAGGGAGAGGACGACCGAACTCATGGAGGAATGGGACAGGAGTATGGGAATTGATACGAGGCCCGCGCCAGAGTGCCTGAAAAAGGGGGTTGAGATGCTCAAGCCGCTTTTTTATGGTGAAATATAACAGTGTTATATGCGCAGTCTTGATATAACGCTGTCATATATAACAGTGTTATACCCACCCTTTTTAAACCCCCAATTTCATATATTCTTGCTGCCATAAACGCACCTGCACCCTGCTCCGGCTCGGTGCGGGTGCTGTTTTTCTTACCCGCGCGCCATGCAAATCGCCTGCCTTGAAAGCTTTTTAAGCACGGGATACAATAAACCCCATAAGCCCATACCCGGCTTAGTTCCCGGCTCTGCAAGGAACCGGAGGAGTCCACGGGTAGAGGCGGATTGGTTCTGCTTTTTCCCAGGCAGGCCGCCGAACCCAAGCACTAAAGCGGCCTGGCGGATGAAAAAAAAGGAGGTAAAAGAATGAAAGACAAGTTAGAGAAGATCAACGACTACGAATGGAGGCTGCCGAGGTCAGTGAGGAAGGAGATGCGGGTCGACGCCAAGATAATCGCGAACCAGAAGATACTGGGCGCGATAGAAAATGATGCGGTCCAGCAGCTCACGAACGTGGCCTGCCTTCCAGGCGTGGTGGAGCCCGTAGTAGGCCTCCCTGACATGCACTGGGGCTACGGACTGCCAATGGGTGCAGTCTCGGCATTTGACGAGGAGGAAGGTATAATCTCCGCGGGCCTGTGCGGCTTCGACATCAACTGCGGCATCAATCTCATCCGAACGGATCTCACGGCCGACGAGGTGACTCCGAGGATGAAGGAGCTGATAAACGCGCTTTTCAACGCGGTCCCGTGCGGCGTGGGCGCAAAAGGGAAGCTCCGCCTCTCCAGAGACGAGCTCGACGACGTCCTCGCGAGGGGGCTTGACTGGGCAGTGGAGAAGGGCTACATAACCAAGGAGGACCAGCAGGCAACCGAGGAGAACGGAAGGATGGCGGGCGCAGACCCTTCCAAGGTGTCTGACCTCGCCAAGAAGCGGGGCTCTGCCCAGTGCGGAACGCTCGGTGCAGGGAACCACTTCCTGGAGATACAGAAGGTCTCGGATATCCTGGACTCCGAGGCAGCCGCGAGATGGGGCATCAAGGACCAGAACCAGGTGATGGTGATGATACATTGCGGCTCCCGCGGACTGGGGCACCAGGTGGCCACGGATTACCTGAAGATACAGGAGGAGGCCGTGAAGAAGTACAACATATGGCTCCCGGACAACCAGCTCGCCTGCGCCCCGGTGAAGTCCAGGGAAGGCCAGGATTTCTTCGCCGCCATGCAGGCCGCGGTGAACTACTCCTTCACAAACAAGGCCGTGATGACCAAGTGGATACGCGAGACGTTCGAGAAGGTGTTCGGCAGGGACTGGAAGGACATGGGGATGAAGACAGTCTACTCCATCGCCCACAACATAGTGAAACACGAAGAATTCAGGGTCAACGGCGAGAAGAGGAAGCTCTACGTGCACCGCAAGGGAGCCACGAGGGCCTACCCCAACGTGCCGGTCCTGATAGCAGGCTCCATGGGGACCGCTTCCTACCTGCTCAAGGGAACGGAGACAGCCATGGAAAAGTCCTTCGGCTCATCCGCGCACGGAGCGGGCCGCGCCATGAGCAGGCACGCTGCGATAAAGAGGTTCTGGGGCGGGAAGATAAAGCAGGAGCTCGAAGACAAAGGAATAATAGCAAAGGCCACGCACCCCAAGTCCCTTTCCGAGGAGGCCCCCCTCGCATACAAGGACATCGAAGGCGTAATAGACAGCGTGCACGGCTCGGGCATCTCCACGAAGGTGGCGAGGCTGGTCCCGATAGGCGTCGCAAAGGGGTGAGGCCGCAGGGCGGCCCGCTCCTTTTTTTCAACTCCACCCCAACCCAACATTTTAAAGCAAAAAAACACAACCACGGCACAAGGAGGTGTTTTCATGCCAAGAGTTGTGCATTTCGAGGTTTACGCTGACAAACCCGAGAAGGCGATCGACTTCTACTCAAATGTGTTCGGCTGGAAGTTCGAGAAGTGGGAAGGCCCAATGGACTACTGGATTGTCCGGACAGGTGATGGCCCTGGAATAGACGGCGGACTCGCGAGGAAGGAGCATGTGCCCCCAAGCGTCAACACGATAGACGTGAAGGATCTGGACAAGGCAGTCGAGGCGGTCAAGGAGAACGGCGGCGAGATCCTCACAGAGAAGATGCCCATCCCAGGCGTGGGCTGGATGGCCTATTTCCGCGACAGCGAAGGCAACGCTTTCGGGATGATACAGAACGACGAGAGCGCGAAGTGAATTTTGAGATTCAGACCCAGCCCTTCCTGTTGAAGAACCCGAGCATGAGGACGATGATGAGGACCATCAGTGCGATTATCGCCCAGAACCCGAACGGGTCCTTTGCACCGGGGAGGAACAGGAAATTCATGCCGTACACCCCGGAAATCACGCTCAGCGGAAGCATTATGGTCGCGATGACAGAAAGGACCTTCATCACTTCGTTCGTGCTGTTTGACACAGATGACATGTAAGCGTCGAAGCTGCCCGAGAGCGCGTCTCTGTAGTCCTCCATCATGTCGGTCACGGTGTAGAAGTGATCGTGCACGTCCCTAAAGTAAGTCTGGCACTCCGGGCTTATCAGCTCGTACTTGTTCCTCGCGAGGAAGGAGATCTTCTCCTGCTGGGGGATGATTATCTTCTTTATCCTATTCATTCTCCTCCTGAGGTCGAGTATCTTCTCCATTATCCTCACGTCAGGGCTCTCGATTATCGCGTCCTCTATGCCGTCAATCACGTCATCGTACAACTCCAGTACAGGGATGAAGTTGTCCACCTCCGAGTCTATCAGGGCGTGCATCAGGAAGTCCATCCCGGACCTGAACAATCCATCAAGCTTCTTCTCTGCCTGCCTGAGCTTCTGGAAGCCCTCTATCTCCTTCTGGTGCGATGTTATGAGGAAGCCCTTCCCGAGGACGAAGTCTATTTCCTTCATCCTTATATTCCTGTGCTTGTAAATCCCGTAAAGGACCACGAAGAGGTAGGTGTCGAATTCCTCTATCTTTGCCCTGGCGTTGTGTGTGAGTATATCCTCCGCGGTTATGGGGTGGAGGGAGAATATGTCCTTCACGAGGGACATCTCCTCGTGCTTGGGGTCTGTCATGTCCACCCAGACTTTCTTCCCCTTCGCCCTCAGTGACTTCAATTCAGAGGGCTTTGCCCTCTTGACCCCCCGGTCGAAATAGAAAGCCTCAATCATACATTAAAATTGAACCCCGACCTATATATCCTTTCCGCGGGATTCAACGGGAGACTGACCTGAAGAACTCGGCCAGGAGCCTCACCCCTGCCCCTGTGGCGTTCTTGGGGTTGTAGAACCTCTCCTTCTCCTGCCAGGCAGTCCCT
>CAZMBQ010000069.1:0-4822 GCA_964564705.1 uncultured archaeon | reverse complement strand
GCTTTCATGAACCTGTAAAGATCGAACCCCTTGGAGAAGTCGTACCCCCTTATCTCCACGCCCTTGGGTTCACTGGATCTCCTCAACACAGCGTCCCGGGCAACAGCGTTCTTTCCCATAAGAATGCCTCAGCTTGCTATCTTCTTCTTGAGGTCAGCAAAGTGCTTCTCCAGCTCCTCCGGGACGAGCTGGCCCTTAAGGTAGGCCGAGAAGCGCCTCTTGTACGCCCCGGGGTCGTCCTTCTTGAGCTTCCCAGCGTATTCGGAAACATGCTTCCCAGTGACCCTCCCTTCCGGTGGAAGCGCCTCAGGTGAATGGGGGATATCCAAACCAGAATCCACCACCCCCCTCAATGCAGCATAAACCCGTGTCTGGGCGCGCTTCTTGTGCGACCCGGTATCCAGCACAGCGGACTTGAGTCCCTTCTTCTTCGCCTCATTGCCACAGAGCAGCCCGACCAGGTAGGCGGAAGGCATGTTGCCTCCATGCCCTTTCCATCCCATCTTCTTCAGGCTCGCGCAGTTCACTGTCACTACCGTCCTGTCCCCCTTCTGGGAATGCTCCACCAGCTGGCAGGTGATGCTGTTCGCGCTCCCCCTGACCACGAGCCTGGGCTTCCCTGACTTGAGGAGCCCCAGCCTCCTCCTGTAATCAGTCTTCTGTTCAGCCCTCCTTCTGTGGGGGGCCTTGAACGTCCGCTTCCTCTTCATTCACTGCCTCCCTTCGGCCTGGCCTTGAGGAATTCCCTCTCCCTCGCGTATGTCATCATGTGCTTCTTGCTCCTGAACATCCCGCCCTTGGCCCTCAGGTAAAGCGTCCTGTACGCGCCTCCGGCAAGCCTCCCGGAATCCCGGAGCTCTGCAAGGGCCTTCCGCTGGGCGCGGATGACAGACATCCAGTCCCCTTTCTTGTCCCTGACAACGCCTTTCTTGCTCCCATCCCCCCTTCTCCTGCCGCGCTTCTTCTGGCTGAGCAGCTTCCGGGCCTTGACCCTGGAGGTACCTTTCTTCTGGACCTTCTTGAGCTTTCCCTTCTTGATCAGCAGCCTCACATCCTCCCTTGTGAGAGCCTCCCCGACGTCCTTCTCCTCCACGACCCTCACGCGGGAAACTCCGCACTTCATAATCTCGGCAGCGATTCTCTTCTGCGTCTTCAGTCCTCCCATCTCAGCTCACCTTCCCTTTCGCGGACTTCCGGCTTTCGCCGCCTTCCCCGCCTTTTTCAAGTCCCCCTTCCTAATTGTCATTTTCCCGGGCAACTCCTCTGGCCTTTCCTTTTCTTCAAACTTGTCCTCGTCCCCGAAGTCCTTGAGGGTGGGCTTGAACTCAGAATCCTTTTTTATCTCACCCCTTTCCTTGAGTATCTCCCTCGCGAGAACCCAGAACAGCAGGGAAAGCGACTTCCTCCCGTTGTTGTTCGCGGGGATGACCAGATCCACGTCCCTGGCCAGGTTGAACGTGTCGCAGAGCGCCACGATAGGAATTCTCTTCTTCTTGGCCTCCCTTATCACCTGGGTGTCAACGAGCGGGTCCACCACCACCACCACGTCCGGCTCGAAGAATCCCTTGTAGTGGGGGTTGGTCAGCGTCCCGGGGATGAACCTCCTCTCGATCCCCCGCCCCCCAACAGCCTCGGTGAAGGCGTTCACCGCCCTCCTTCCGTTATCCTTCCTCGAGACCGCCATTATCCTGCCGAACCCCGAAAGGAATGTGGCGGCTATCTTTATCCTCTCGTCCACGAGCTTCAGGTTGAAGACCGCCATCCCGTCCTCCCTTATCTTGTAAACGAACTGCTTCATATAGGGTGTGCACGTCTTCATGCCTATGTGTATACCCGCGGTCAGGTAGTCTGTCTTTTCCACCAACATAGCATCACATATCCATTTGGGCAATACAAATAAATAGAACAGGGGTTTTATAAGTTACTTTCCCTTATCATGTCCTTTTTTAATGTCTATCGGTATCACGCCCTTGTCCCATTCCAGCTTCGCTATGTCTATGGGCCTGAAGTCCCCGTCCGGGATCTTCACGAACACCGGGGAGCCCTGCGCTATCTGCAGAGCCCTCGCAGAGATTATCCTCGTCTTCTCGAATTTTGAGTATTCGCTTGCTTCTGCCATGCGGACCACTGTATGATGTGAGTTATTACTCGACTGTGCTTAAAAACTTAACCTATGTACCTGAGCTGCTCCTTCTCGGACACGGGCGCCTTCTCCTCCTTCGCTATCTGCATTATGGCCTTCTTCTGGAGGGACTCCACCCTCTTTATGAACCGCTCCATCTCCTTCACCCTCTTGTCGAGCTTGCTCATGTCAATCTTGATATTGAGTATCTTCGAGATCGAGTTCAACACCGCCTCGGCTGCTTTGGGGTCTGTCACTATCGGGAATCCCGAGGTCTCCCCGAGCATGCAGAGCCCTTCCATACCCTTCTCCTTCCCTATTCCGAGCAGCAGCCCGGCCGCCCCCACTATGTAGCCGACCTTGTCCCCCGCGGTGAACTCTATCCCCGCGCCCTTGTACTTCTTGAGCAGCTTCTTGTCAGTCACTGCCCCCAGCACCTTGGGCTTCTCCTCTATCTCCCCTATGGCAAGCCCCCCAATCGTTATTATCTCCTTCACCCCAAGCTTCTTGCAGAACTCGAGTATGCTCTCTGTCACGTCGTAGTGGCCGTTCGGGGAAAGGGACTGGCAGTCCCCCACGAGCAGTATCAGATCCCTCTGTCCCTTCTTCCTGGCCTTGATGTAGTAGAACTCGTTCTTCAGCAGCTTCAGCTCAAAGCTCTCGTGAAGCATCACGAAGGGGAAGAAGTGCTCTGAATAAAGGTGGGCGAACCTCTTTGCCCCCAGCTCGGAGATGAGGTAGCCTGCGGCAACCCTCCCTATGTTCCCCACTCCCGGAAGGCCCTCAATCAGCACCGGATTCTTCAGCTTGGGCCTCTCAAAAACCTTTATCTGGGTCATGGATTATTATTGGTCGGACCCTTTAAATAAGCTTTTTTAATAAGTAACACAGACTATACAAAGTGCTCCCGTAGTATAGTCCGGTCATCATTGCGCCGAGAGTATGCGGGCTTCTCGCGGGCCTCTGGGCCCAGGAAGAGCCTGAGACGAGGGTTCGAATCCCTCCGGGAGCGCCTCCCCTTTCCAATGCCTGCGCGTGCCGTTTTCAATTTATACAGACTGCTGGAAGGGGAGCCCCTCCTCCCGGACGGGGAGCTCGAGCGCCTTTCGGGCATGGCCGAGACCATCTTCACCGGCCACACCCACGTCCCGTTTAAGAGGGCCCCCAGGCATCCTCGCGAACATCGATTCAGTGGACCAGCCCAGTGATGGCGACCCGCGGGTCTGCGTCTGCCTCACTGACGGGACGTTTGAGGGCACGGAATTCCTCAGGGTCGAATACTACGTCCGAGCGACCCAGGAAGCAATCCTCAGTGCGCCCAGGAGCAGGTCAGGCCTCCTGCCCACCCCGGTTCAGCTGAAAGGCTCGCATCAGGGCAATAATTTATAGCCTCAACCCCATTCCTTTCAAGGGGCCTGTGGCTTAGTGGTTTCGCTCCAGGAGCGCCGCAAAGAGCACCCGACTGATAATCGGGGGGTCGTGAGTTCGATTCTCACCAGGCCCACTCCTTCTGGGAAGTGGACTCGCCGGGATTTGAACCCGGAGTCTCCGCCTGTTTCAAGGCCTCCCTGCAGCGGCCTGTGCGAAGGCGGCGTCCTGCCGTTAGACCACGAGCCCACAGTTTAATTACTCGAATGAATATTTAATATGGTCTTTGATCTGTTCACTCTCGTGGAAGGGCTGTGGCTGCTCCTCCCGGCCTACGCCGCGAACGGCTTCGCCCCCCTGGTCAAGTACGCAGGGAAGAAGCACCGCATCGATGCCGGCCGTAGCCTTGGAGGAAGGCCGCTTCTCGGGGAGGGGAAGACCTGGGAAGGCCTCCTACTCGGTGTCCTGGTGGCGATGGCAGTCGCCCTCGTCCAGTACGTTGCCTTCCCGTTCCTTCCCTGGGAGCTCTCAGAGCAGCTCCATGGGGTGAGGCTGAACATCATCCCCATGTGGTCCGGGCTTGGCTTCCTCCTCGGCCTCGGGGCAATGACCGGGGACATTGCAGGCAGCTTTCTGAAAAGGCGGCTCAGTCTGAAAAGAGGTAGTCCCGCGCCTGTCCTGGACCAGGACGACTTCGTGGTTGGCGCGTTCCTCTTCGCCTCCCTGCTCGCGGCAGTGGAGCTGAGCTGGGTCGCCCTCTACCTCATCATCACCCCCGTGTTCCACTTCATCGCGTGCTACATCGGCTTCAGGCTCGGGGTCAAGAAGGAACCCTACTGAAGCAGTCCCCTCACCTTCTCCCAGACCATCTCCGCTATCTCTTCCTTTGGGAGCATCTTCCCTTTGCGCACACACTCAACCCTCAGCCACCCGTCCTTCTCGGCCAGCTCCAGGTAGGCCCTCTCGGCCCCCTTCAGGTGCTCCAGATCCTCCTCGTGTATGTCCCTCTTCCTCTTCGTGTATGCCCTCTTCCCCTTCCCGTCCACAAGCCCCTGCCCGGTCGCGGGAGGGACGTGCAGGAACACCGTGGCGTCCGGCTTCGGTATCTCGAGCATCCCGTACTCGAGCTCCTTTATCCATTCCACTACCCTTGCCCTCTCTGAACTGTCCCGGATCTTCCCGCCCTGGTGCCCGAGGTTGGATGAGACGTACCTGTTCGAGATTATTATGCAGCCCTTCCCGAGCCACTCCCTCATCTCCCTGCTCGCCGCATACCTGTCCAGCGCATAGAACAGCGAGGCCTTGTGGGGCCCCACCTCCCTGGCAGCGCCG
>CAZMBQ010000068.1:0-4828 GCA_964564705.1 uncultured archaeon | reverse complement strand
GGGCGCTCATTCTCTCCGCAAGGAAGGAGTTCGGACCGCTATCGGACGCCATCAAGAGGTCCGGGAAGGACATGGTGACTGGGGAGAGTGTGGAGCATGCCCTGAAAGGCATCCCCAGGTTCATCAGCTCAGACATACTCGAGAGGACCATCAACATGATAATAGAGGGAAGCAAATCCGGAGGCCACTTCGCGACCCTGCTGGAGGAGAATGCAGAGGACATAAGGAGGATGCAGATGCTGAAGAAGGAGATAAGGGCCAACGTGGTCATGTACATCATATTCATCGGCTTCGCGGGCGTGGTGGCCGCGCCCGTGCTCTACTCACTCTCCTCCTTTCTGATAGGGACCATAGGAAGCATAGGCTCCTCCGCGGCCATACCCGAAAGCGTCTTCTCGAACATGAACTTCATACAATTCGGGGGCATAGAGATATCCGAGGTCTTCCTATTCTGGTTCAGTGTGGCCGCGATATTCATAACCACATTCTTCGGCGGCATACTGATAGGCTCGATATCATCGGGAAGCGAGAGGGCGGGTATAAAGTACGTGCCCATATTCGTCCTGGTGGGGTTCGCCCTCTTCTTCGTCTCGACCACGTTCATAGGCGGCCTCTTCGGCGCCGTGGCGCCCTGATTCGGCTGCCGGCGATGGCGGAATCCCGGAAAACGAGCATGCGGATTAAGCTTTATATACTGCGGGGCACAAATAATACTACAGGTAACATGGCAAAACTAAAAGGGCAGTCGGCAATGGAGTACCTGATGACGTACGGGTGGGCCATTCTGATTGTCATAATAGTTGTTGCGGTCCTGTTCTCGTTGGGGGTCTTCAACCCTTCAACCTACACCCAGACCACAGCAACTGGCTTTTCGGGATTCAATGTCCCAACAGGCAGCTGGCAGCTGACAGACAGTGGAACAATGACGCTGCAGGTCAATAACGCGATGGGCTCGAACATACGGATAATAGGGTTCAACGTGACCCAGGGAGCCACCAGGGTCGAAAACGTTACCAATGGTGCGACTGGATTGGCGATGTCCCCTGGAGAAACATTAGACCTGCGGGTTGTCGGCCTGCCCGGAGGCACCTCAGGAAGCTCGTACTCGCTGGCAGTGACCATAAGATACGACAATACTGACACCGGCCTGACCGGGTTCAGGAGCACCGGGACATTGGTAGGATCCATATCCTAAACCGGTTGAACTTTTTTTTCTTTTTTGTTTTTGCCAGGCTTAGCTGCGCTTCCGCAAATGGGAAAATCAGAGTACTGTTATGTTCACGTAGTTGCCCACTGCCTCCACGGATACCTGGTAGTTCCCTTCTGTGGTCGGGAGCGTTCCCACCATCGTGGCCGTGGAGACGGCCGTCACGTCCGTGGTCGTGCCCGCGATGCTGAGACTTATCAGGACGGTCTTGTTTATCAGCTCCGCACTCGAGACCCTTGGGGGCATGTAAACCGTGCTCCTTATCTTCGCGGGAGGCCCCTGGGAATATACCAGGTCGGCGTGGGAGGCCAGCCTGCTCGCGGCGCTCTGTGCGTAGGATATGAAGATGTGGTTGGATGTGCTCGTGTGGACCCCCGAGATGTATGCCCATAGGGGTATCAGGAAGAGTAGCACCATGCCCACTATGACTATGTATTCGAAAGCCACCTGCGCCTTCATGGATAGATATTGTGCCGGCAGGTAAATAAACGCCCCCTCCCGGAATTGGGGTCACTGGGAATCGAACCCAGAGCCGCCGGTTTCTAATCACGCGCCCCCGGGTTCCGGGAGCGTCATCTCTCCAATGAGGGTGAACTGGAGCCGGCCGTTTTACCATTAAACTATGACCCCTGGAATGATATTATTTTTTATTCCTTATTTTAATACATATGTCAAGAATAAAACTGGAAGCCTCGGTAGCTCAGTCGGTAGGCCCGCGCCCTCGGGGAGGGGCCCTGTTTAGAGCGTTGCCTTGGTAAGGCAGAGGTCGCGAGTTCAATTGCTCCGGCTGCCGGCATGGTGGCGGAAGCTGGAATCCTCGCCCGGGGCTCTTGGTGCTCGTATGGTAAGGTGGCGGAACCGGATTTGTGGCCCACTTTCCCGGTTCCCTTTAAATATTGGGAATCGAATCTCTACTCATGTTCAGGGCGTCTGCACCTGGAAAGCTGTTCATATCAGGGGAATGGTCGATACTTGAGAGGGGCAGCTTGGGAATTGTGGCGGCAGTGGACAGGAGGGTTTTCGCAGAGGCGGGAAACTCCCCTGGAATTGCCGTCAGGCTCAGGGATTTTGGTATCAGCGCCGCCGGGGAATGGAACAGCGGCATCAAATGGTTGGAGTGCTCAGGGCAGCAGGAAAAAACCCTCTCCTTCGCAAAGGCGGCGATTGAGACTGCTCTCGCATACGTCGGAAAGGAGGGGGGACTCAGGATAAGCTCCTGGGAGGACTCTTCCGGGGGCCTTGTGGGTGGAAAAAAGGTCGGCTTCGGCTCCTCGGCCGCTTCTGTAGTGGCAATCGTTTCTGCCATACTGGGGTTCAGTGGGTTTGGCATCAAGGGGCAGGAAGCCAAAAAAAGGCTTTATAAGCTTTCTGCCATCGCGCACTACCTCGCTCAGGGGAAGGCAGGCTCCGGGTTTGACGTTGCTGCATCGGTTTTTGGGGGAGTTTTCGCTTACAGTAGGTTTGATCCCGGGTGGCTGGAGGAACAGCTAAACCAGGGGAGGATGGTGAAGGATATCGCCGATTCGGAATGGCCCGGACTCATCATAGAGCCATTGGAAATCCCGGAAGGGTTCTGCCTGCTTGTGGGATGGACGGGTAAGCCCGCATCCACAACTTCCATGCTGGCGGGGATGGAGAAGTGGAAAGCAAGGAACCCTGAGGCTTACTGTGATGTATTAGGCCGCATCTCGGAAACTTCTAGTGAAACGGTTTCCGAGTGGAAGTCTGGTAATTTTGAAAGCGTGCTGGGCCTTCTCAGGAAAAATCGCTCCCTCCTTGCAGAGCTTGGGGAAAAGTCAGGGGTCGGGATTGAAACCCCTGCCCTGGAGGCGCTCGGCCGTGTGGCGGATGAGATGGGATGCGCGGGAAAGCTCTCTGGTGCCGGCGGGGGCGACTGTGGGATAGCTGTCTGCTTCGACAACGGGAAAGCGGAAGAGATTAAAAGGCTGTGGAGAGACAACAATATCGTGCCGCTGGAGGTTTCGCTTTCAGCTGAAGGGGTGAAGGAGGAATCATGAAGGCTTCTGCAATCGCCCGGGCGAACATAGCGTTGGTCAAGTACTGGGGAAAGAGGGATTCCAGGCTCATACTTCCCATGAACGGCAGCATAAGCATGACAGCCCAGGATTTCAGCACGCGGACCACCGTGGAGGTTGGGGGCAGAGGAGAGGATTCACTGATCGTCAACGGTGAGAGTGTCAGGAAAGGCACGCCGGCGTATGATGAGTATGTGGGTTCATTCCTCGGGGCGGTCAGGGAGTTTTCAGGGAACAGCGAAAGGGTGAAGATCGCGAGCGAAAATGATTTCCCCACCGCAGCCGGCCTGGCCTCCTCGGCATCGGGTTTCGCCGCCCTGGCAACTGCCCTGAACAAGGCCATGGGCCTCGGACTCGACAAGAGGCAGCTGAGCATGCTTGCACGAAGGGGTTCAGGTTCTGCCGCGCGCTCCATCCATGGCGGGTTCGTTGAATGGATCAGGGGGGATAGGGAGGACGGTACGGATTCCTTCGCCCGGCAGTTGGCGCATAGGGAACACTGGCCGGAGTTCAGGATGGTTGCATGCATAACATCGGACGCCGAGAAAAAGGTCAAGTCAAGGTCCGGGATGTCCCGCACTGTAAGCACCTCGCCAATGTACAGTGCGTGGCTTGACACAGTTGAGAAGGATCTCGCGCTGGTCAGACAGGCAATCCTGGACAGGGACTTCAGCACCGTGGGCAGGGTTTCTGAAGCGAACTGCCTGAAGATGCACGCGACCATTGAGAATTGAGGCCTGACCCCATTCTGCTGACGCCATTCTGCTGACGGAGTATATATCATTAGAAAAATCAATGTTGAAAGGAGAGTAAAACAATGAGCTATCCGGAAGAGTTTTCAGATTCATCAATTAGGGAGGTGAGAATCATGAGGAGTATATTTTGGGCTGCGCTGTTCGCGCTGGTACTGTGCGTCCCTCATTCAGCATTCACAGGCGTCCCCCAGCTTATCGACTACCAGGGGAAGCTTACCGACGCGGAGGGGAAGCTGGTGGCGGATGGTGCGTACGACATAACGTTCTCTATCTACGACGTACAGACGGGAGGCTCGGCGCTGTGGAGTGAGACGTGGGATTCAGAAAGCAGCCAGGTGCAGGTGACGAACGGTTTGTTTGACGTCCTGCTGGGAAGCGTCAACACCGTCGATTCTCTGACCGATGTCTTCCAGCAGAACGACGCTCTGTATCTGGGTATAACGGTGGGGGACAACGATGAGATGGCGCCCCGGCAGCGGATAGTGAGTGCGGGCTATGCCATGAATGCCGATATGGTTGATGGGATGGGATGGGAGACCGGTGACCCGGCAACGGGTTTGAAAGACTATGTGGACAGCCTGAAGATATCCGCAAATAGCGTTTTAGATTCCGTCTCCGGGGGGAACTATTCACCTCCCGCTATCGGTACAGTCAAGTACGGCGAGAACTTTGGAGTTGGAGAAACCGGAACTCTGCTCCCTACCGGCGGTACCGCCACGGCTGCGGATGTGGCAGAAAATATGACGTTTTATGGAGATGGCCAAACAGACTGGACGCTGCAAACCGGGACTGCATTAGTAGCGCCCCCCGATGCTACTACCTGGAACATA
>CAZMBQ010000067.1:0-4935 GCA_964564705.1 uncultured archaeon | reverse complement strand
CGGTCCCCACCATTATGGTCGTCGGTGTGGCCAGCCCGAGCGCGCACGGACAGTACAATAGCCAGCGTGACGCCAGCGTGACGAAGGCCGCATTCCTGGTTTTCCTCGCGGATTCCTTTCTTCTCGACTCCTCCCTCTTCACATGTTTTCGGAGCCTTCTCCTTTCCTTCTTTGAAAATTGCATGCTTCTCCGTTCAGCAGCCGCCGACCATGGACTGCAGATCGTTCAGGTTGCTCGGCAGGGTGTAGCTTCCCGAGCCGACGGATTTCTCAGGCGCCTGCGCTTCCTGGGACGTCGCGGCCGCAGGCCCGAAGCTTCTGATTGACTGTATCTCGATGGTCTGGATTCCCGAAAACACCACCAGGACCGCGAGAACCACGATGATTGCCATGTCCCTTGTCTTTTCCTTCATACACTCACCTCCATTTTCAACAGCCTCCTACCATCCCCTGCAGCTGCCCTATCGAGCCGAGGTCACCCGAGCCAATCTTCTGCAGAAGTTCGCGATCGTTCAGGGCGGCGGGGGTTATCTCCATCCCGTTCTCCACCAGGGCGGCGGCCTTCCTGACCATGCCCTTGGGGAAGAAGAGGTTCTTCCACTTGGTCATCTCGAACAGTATCTCCTCGTCGGTGTAGGAGTCCCCATATTGGGTGAGGAGGTATTTCGCTATGCCCCTCAGTGCGTAGGAGTGGGAGCACCCGCACGCGGCGCGGCCGTCGCTGAATATCACGGCCCTTGCTGTGCAGCAGTACTCGCAGGATATCTGCGTGCCAATGTTTATGTATCTCTGCTTCAACCCTTCCGGAAGGCTTTCGGTGAGGATTGCCCTATCTATGTTCGCGAGCACGGACAGGCTGCCTTCGATGTCGTCGAAGCTTATCGTCCCGTCGCTCCAGACAGGCATGCCCGTAAAGAAGACCGCGCTTATCGCGTCCTGCACGCTGTCCCCTGTGGGGGAGTATTCGAATGCAACCTTTCCGGTGCCTCCCGGACTCCCGACCGCAGCCACTGGCGCGGACTGGAGGGCCGAGATGCCTACCTGGTTGAAGGCCATTATCGCGGCCGCGGCAGCGAGCAGCAGTATTTTCGCCGCAGACGTTTTACCGGATCGCTCCTTTCTTTCGAGCATGAGGAAAGGATGGGTGAAACCATACTTATGTTTTTGTGAAACCCTCTGAAGGCAGGGGAAGAAATGGTGGAAAATCCGGGTTCAGAAAACCCCTTCCTGCACTTCCTTCGTGAACTTCACCACTTTGGTCTTGCCGAAGTCCTCCTTCTCGAGGACGCCCCTCTCGATGAGCCTCTTTATTATTCTGTGGGACTTTACCTTGCTCATGCCGGGAAGGCGGGTTATCTCTGCCTGCAGCGCTCTCCCGTGGTTCTCTATCAGTCTGTTGACCACCTGGCGTTCCTCCCTGCTGAGGAATCTCAGCAGTATTTCGGTGTTGCTCTTGAGAAGCTTCTCCTTTGCCACGACCTTCTGGCCAGTGAAGTAGAACGTGCCTGCCCCCACGATCACCCCTATCCCCACCAGCAGGGGTATCAGCTCCGCGAGGAACACTGCCTGCGCCTCGTGCGGGCAGCCCTCTCCGCAAACCACCCCCTCTGCCTCGGCCGCATATATCCGCAATGCAAATGAGGCGGCGAACATCATGATGAGCAGGCCGGCCACGGCCACTATCCCCAGAAGGAGCTTCCTGTTGGGATTTTCTACCATGGTGAATATTCGGGTGGTTGTTTAAAAAGCTTCCGGGTTTCCCCAAGGAACAGTCCCATGTCCGCAGCGTGTTGTTTACAGGGTTTCACTAAAGCATAAGTATGGTTTCAGCCAGGGATTAGGCATGAGTTTCGCAATCATTGCAGCAGGCCTGCTCGCACTGGCGCTGCTTCCCCAGGCAGCGCTCGCGTGCGGGGAGAAGCCGATAGAGTTCGTGGACTCCGCGGAAGGTGCCTCCATGGAGAAGTCCGCGTGCACGAAAAGTTACTTCCCGAGCAACGGGGAAAGCTTCCTCGCTGAGCGCTCCATGGTGAAGGTGACGGACCACCAGGCGAAGCACATACTCCAGGACTACCTGCTTTCCAATTACAGGGAAGGGGCGGCGGTGACCATGGAGGGCACGGAGATACCGGGTCATGAGAACCACAATCACGGCCACGGGAACCCCCAGCTCTCTCACGGGCACTATACATGGACGTTCAACGTGAGGGTGCCCGGGATGTACGAGGGGAAATCCTTTCCCATGTATGTGGACATGGAGACAGGGGAAGTTTATGGGGTGGGGTGCGGGTTCGGGGCCGGCTCGGTTGTATACAGCCCCGACTTGTCCGAGTATCCCGATTCTGATATGAGCGACTGGGATTGGCACGCCCGTGGAAACACCCGGGAGCGCACCATAAGAGCGGGGGAAACTGACATATTCAAATCGTTCGGGGCGTTCCTCCTGGGCATCTTCGGTCTCGCGTAGGGGGAGGACATGAAAAAAGCGCTCTTGCTGACTGCCGCATTCGCCATAGTGCTGCTCGGCGCGTTCCATCTGGGGGACTCGGTGGAATCCCAATCGAGGTTCCTGAGGCTTTTCTCGATCCCGCTGGGGATCCTGGCCCTCGCCCTCTTCGCACGCGGCAGGACCCCGGATGGCGGGGCACCCAGGGACCTGTTGGGTAGTGGCCTGGTGAGGAAGCTCGCATTCTCCCGCCATTGCAAGCGGGTGCTGCAGGTTCCAACCCTCCTCGGCTTCCTCGTGGTAATCTACTTCGCGTTCGTCGGGGTCCCCTACGGGCCGCTCAACCTCGCGACATCCTTCACGTGGATACTCTGGTGGGCCGGGATAGTTTTCACGTTCGTCCTCCTGGGAAGGTTGTGGTGCACCGCCTGCCCTTTCGCCTTCCTCGGGGACGGCGCCCAGAGGGTCTTCAGCCTCGGGAAGAGGTTCCCGTCCAGGCTCCGGAACATCGGGCTCCAGGTCGTACTGTTCCTGCTCCTTACCTGGGCGTTCGTCATCTTCGGTATTGCCTCGAGTCCTTTCCTCACCGGGGCGCTGATACTCGCGCTGATAGGCGGGGCAGTCGCCTTCTCAATGGTGTTCGAGAAAAGGAGCTTCTGCAGGTACGTGTGCCCGATAGGTGCCCTGATAGGGCTTTACTCCCTGGTCTCGCCGGTCGAGCTCAGGTGCAGAGACAAGGAGGTGTGCAGGGGCCACCTGGAGAAGGACTGCTTCAAGGCGTGCCCTATGATGGAGTACATGGAGAGCATGGAGTCCAACTTCAACTGCAACCTCTGCATGGACTGCGTCAAAGCATGCCCCAAGGGGAACATAAGGCTCTCCCCGAGGGGTTTCGGGAAGGATCTTTCCGGGAAATGGGGCATGGGAATAGGGGCGGCTGCGATAGCGCTTCTCGGGGTCTCCTTTTTCCAGACCCTCGAAATGGTGGGTGCATGGGAGGGCGTCCTCTCGGCCGCGGCGTGGTTCATGGGGACAGCCGATTTCGGGCTCGTGTTCACATCCCTCTTCATGCTGCTCGCATTCGCACTTCCCCTGGCAGGGTTTTCTGCCACGGCCTTCCTTTCAGGCATCGTTTCAGGAAAGGGATTCCGCCATTCCTTCAGCAGATTCGCACCCGCGTTCATACCGATAGGCGCCGCCACCCATCTTGCGCACAACGTGGGCCACCTGATAATCGAGGGTGCATCCCTCCCCTCGGTGGCGCAGTTCTCCTTCCTTCCCGGAAGCGTTGATTGGGGAGCGCAGCCCGTCCTCGGGGCAGGCGAGGTCTTCTGGCTCCAGTCCGTCGCGGTGATGCTGGGCTTCTTCCTCTCGGTTGCAGTGGGCGCGGGCATATCCAGGAAGGGTTTCGGCTCGCTGAAACCGTTCATCCCAGTGTTCGTTCTCATGCTCGTGGCAGAGCTGGTTTCGCTGTACCTGCTGGGAATACCCATGAACCCCAGGCACGTGCATTGAAAGGAACGGTTTCAGGAAGCCATATATATGGTTTCAGGCAATTCTCTTGCATGGGCATCTCAAGAAGGGAGAGGAGAAGACTCAAGAAGCTCGAGAGGAGGGCAGCGGAAGAGCAGGAGTCAAGCAGGGAGAGGAACCGCTCCCTCAGGAAGTGGGTTGCTTACACCATGGTGGCCGTTCTTGCCCTTGCCGGAATGACTGCTGGGCTTTCCTACTACACGGGTTACGTGACCCAGCAGCCCGGGCCTTATGACGATTTCGCGGCGTGCCTCACCGAGAAGGGTGCGACTGTTTACGGGGCGTACTGGTGCCCGAACTGCCAGCGCCAGAAGCTCAACTTCGGCAACTCCTTCAGGCTCATCAACTACGTGGAGTGCGACCCTAACGACCCCGAAGGCAAGGGGCAGCCAACCCTCTGCGAGGCTGAAGGCATCACGGCCTATCCCACATGGGTTTACCAGGGCCAGAAGCACGTGGGCCTGAAGAGCATGGAGGAGCTGTCCGGGATGACTGGATGCGAAATTTGACATGACCGAACCACTCTTCATGGCAGCCAGGCTGCTTCACCTGATGGGACTTGTCCTGGGTGCGGGCGGCGCAACCTTTTCTGCGGCCCTTCTGAAGGGCATCAGGGACAGGCCCGAGTCCGTCAGGAGCCTCGAGCAGTACGGGAGGCTGAGGAAGGTGGGGATGCTCTCCCTTGCCTCCTGGTACGCGATAATAGTGCTCAGCGTCCTCATGTGAGCGCTTGGGAATGGAGTCAGTCCATCAGGACATTGTCCCGTCTTCCGGGGGGTTCTCCGCGAAATCCAGCCTTGGCGTGATCTCTCCTGGGGGGTCCATGAAGGCGAGGTAGCTTGCGCGGTCATACACCTCCGGCTCCAGCCCAAAACCGAGAACAGCCTCCCGCAGCATCCTGGGATCCGCCCTCAGTGTCCTCGTGAAGTATTCCAGCAGGGTCCCGGCCTCCCTGC
>CAZMBQ010000066.1:0-4937 GCA_964564705.1 uncultured archaeon | reverse complement strand
ACTTTCTTTCCGCACTCTCGGATGTCCTCCCTGAGCTGCTGTGCGAGTTCGAGCTTGGACGCACCTGTCTTGACGTTCTCCCCTTTGAGGCGCTTGACGCAGAGAGGGTCGAACACGGCTTTCATCGGCCTTATCCTGCTGAGCTCCTCCTTCACGGGCTCCAGGTCCTTCTCCACGAGCACGCCCGCCTTCCTCGCGGACTCGTAAGCGTCGTCCGGGAATATGTCCCAGGCAAAGAACTCCAGGTCCCCCAGCTCGGCGAGCGGGACGAACTCCTTGATCAGGGGCGTCTTCTTCTCGTCCCTCTTTCCCAGTCGTATGGTCTGGAGCTGGGTGACGCTGCCGTACGGTTGGTTTAGACCCTTCTTCACGAGCTCCACCCCCGCGATGAGGGTGGTGCTCACTGCCCCGAGCCCCGGGATAAGGACCCCGAGCTTCCCCTGGGCAGACCTTATCTCAATCCCTTTGTCCCCTACTTCCATAATAACCTTTACGACTGTGTAATATTGATCCAGGAGGCTTAAATACTTTACGGGAATAGGATAACCATGAGCGGCATTGTAGCGGCGATATTCGACTTGGACGGGACGCTGCTGGACACTGAGGGAGCAAATTACCGCGCATGGGCCGCGGTCCTGAAGAAGCTCAGCGTGAATTTACCCAAAAGAGAATACATAAGGGAATATGCTGGCAGGTCTGGCCGCATGATAGAGGCGTCCCTGATAGAAAGGTTCTCGCTTCCGCACGGGAACAGCGAGCTTTCCGGCAACAAAGAAGAGCTCCTGACTTCGTGGCTGCGTGAAGGCAGGATAGAACTCATGCCTTATGCAAGGGAGGCCCTGGGGTTTTTCAGGGAGCGAATGAAGGTCGCTGTCGCCACAGGGGCCCCGGAGACGCGGGCAGGCATAGCGATCGAAGCCTCAGGGCTCTCAGGGCTGCTTCATGCGACCGTCTCCAGGTCCGAAGTACGGAACGGAAAGCCCCACCCTGAAACATACACCCTCTGCACCAGCAAGCTCGGCGTAGTTCCCGACAAGTGCCTCGCTTTCGAGGACACACAGTACGGCGTGGAGGCCGCGAAATCAGCGGGCATGGCCTGCCTGGCCGTCCCGGGCGAATACTCTGCTACCCAGGACTTCTCGATGGCCGACGCCGTTGTGAGTGACCTCAGGGAGGCCGTTGACTGGGCAAGGCAGAAGTACGGACTCTGATACCGCGCTTTTATTCCGCAGGGACCAAGAATAATGCATGCCGCTCTCCAGGCTCAAGAAGCTCAACACGACCGAATGCCTCTGGGTCTACGTGCTGAAGCTGCTCTCTGAAGGGGACACTCACGCCTATGCGCTACGCAGGGAGATAGCCGAGAGGTTTGGGTTCAGGCCGGGCACCATGACCGCCTACAAGGTACTCTACCTCCTCCACAGGAAGGGCCTCGTCTCCAAGAGCAGCAGCGGGAGGAAGAGGGTCTATTCCATCACGCCCGCTGGAAGGGAAGAGCTGAGGAAAGCGGGGGAGTTCTACCGCGAAATGTGGAAAACACTGTCAAGATAAAAAGCTTTTAAAGACTTCATGCAATAATCTCTTACCTGTGATAAAAAGGCCTGTCGCGCGGGCCAATGAAATTGGAGGAAAGAATGGCAAAGCCAGCATTCGTGAAATTCGAGACCACCAAGGAGATAGCGGATAAGTCCCTCGAGGCTGTCACGCTGGCCCAGGCTTCTGGAAAGCTCAGGAGGGGTCTGAACGAGGCCACCAAGGCGATCGAGCGCGGCATAGCTAAGCTCGTCGTGATGGCAGAGGACGTCACGCCCGAGGAGATACTTATGCACATACCTGCCCTCTGTGAGGAGAAGGAGGTGCCCTACACCTACGTGCCCTCCAAGGACGAGCTGGGTAAGGCATCCGGCATAGAGGTCCCCACCTCCGCGATAGCCATAACAGAGGAGGGAGAGGGCAAGAAGCTCGTCTCCGAGGTCGCGAAGTCAACGAAGGAACTCAGGAAGTGATTTGCATGTCAACGCCCGCTGTCGTGATACAGCTACTCGGAAGGATGGGAGTCAAGGGAGTTAGCAGGGTCAGGTTCAAGGTCACAGAGGGCAACGACAAGGACAAGGTCCTGACAAGGAACGTGGTCGGCCCGATAAGAGTCGGTGACGTCGTGCTGCTCAAGGACACATCCATGGACACCTCCTCCAGTTTCCAGAGGAAGGGATAGGATGGCCAAATGCTCTTTTTGTGGGGAAAAAATCCCCCGGGGGAAAGGCAAGCTTCTCGTCACGATCGACGGCAAGATGCTCTGGTTTGATGCGTCCAAGTGCGAGAGGAACTTCGCTCTCGGGAGAGCCGGCAAGGACACGAAGTGGGTCCTGGCTTCAGGCAATCTCAAGGAAAAGAAGCAAAATAAGCCCGCAAAGAAGTGAGCCATCAGGCAAGCGATTCCAGAAACTCCTTTTCGAAGTCGTTCAGTTTTCCCGGCACCAGGATGGCCGCAGGGGCCTTTCCCCGTGCCTGGACGAGTGTTACATATCTGATTTCCTGCCCCCTGCTCCCGAGGCAGGAGACTGAAACAATCTTTTCGGAACTGAAAATACCCTGCCTGTCAAGGCCTTTGAGCATGCCTGCCCCCTCTTCCAGGGTCATCCCAATATCCAGGAGGACGAGCGTGTGGAGGCCGGCTTCCTTATTCTTCAGGATCGTTTCATAGAATCCAGCGGGCCTAAAGTTCTTTTTCCACCTCGGTATCGTGACTGTTTCACCGAACTTGTAAAGGGAGAGTCCGCACTCGGCCACTGCCGTGAGCACGGAGGAGCCGTGTATCACGCGGAAAGGCACGCCCACCTTCCTGCAGTCCGATATCAGGGAGAGGTGCGTAGTCGCAGAGAGCGCGTCCCCTCCGACCAGGATGCCGACGTTCTTTTCCCTGGCTTCCTCTACTATCCGGCGGCTTCCCTCCTCCAGGCCGCTCCTCTGTATTGTTTCAACACCCTTCCCGAAGAGCTCCTCCCGTCTCTGCTCCGTGATTCGGAGTCTGTCGGTGTACTGTTCCCAGTACAGCTTTTCACACTTCTTCCCGGTTTCCAATCCGCGGAGGCTGATGTCCCTCTCGTCCGATATTCCAAGGGAGATGAGATAGAGCATGCTGAATATTCCCGGGGCGGGTTAAAAAGGTTGCATGGGTATAACAATCGGATGCATCCGGACCTTGAATCTCTAAGTTGACAAATCAATGAACCGGATTTCCCCAACCCACAACATTGAAAAACAAAATGCATCTATCGGGAGGATTCGAACCTCCGGTCTTCCTCCCTGCGGGAGAAGCCCTGCCTACAGACCACACCACTCCTTCCGGGAATGGCGCGGGCGGCTCAGGGCCCGGGCATGGGAGGAACACCACTAAACCTTGTGCCCAGAAACCCAAGCGTGTCTAATTATGGTCAAGGCGATTTATTAGACACTCTCTCCCTGTTCAATATTTGTGTTCCCTGAATCTCTCAAAGAAACCTTTGCCGGTTTCGGTCTTCCTGTCCAATGTCTTTGCGTACTCTTTCATCATCCTCTTCTGCTCCCTACTCAGTTTTTCCGGTATTTTCACGACCACTTTCACGAGCTGGTCGCCCCTTCCTCTGCCGTACAGTCCCGGCATCCCCTGGCCGTGCAGCCTGAAGACAGTATGGCTTTGCGTCCCGGGTGGGATTCTTATCTTCACCTTCCCGCTGATTGTAGGGACTTCGACCTCACCCCCGAGGACAGCTATCGGAAGGCTGACTGATGTCCTGCAGAAAAGATCACTTTCATGCCTTTCAAATATGGGATGTTCCTTTATGATTATAACAACGTAGAGGTCTCCCGGAGGCCCTCTTTTTGATCCTGCCTCCCCCTGACCTGCAAGCCTGAGGTATTGGCCGTCGTCAACGCCCGCGGGAATCTTTACCTTTACCTTCCTTGTTTTTTTCTCCCTGCCCGTGCCCCTGCAGTTCTTGCATGAGCTTTCTATGACAGCTCCTTCCCCACCACACCTGTCGCAGGGCGATATGTTCATGGTCTGCATGAATTCATTGCACCTTACAACACGTATCTCTCCCGTGCCGCCGCACCTGGAGCATTCCTTTGGCTTGGTGCCCGGCTTTGCCCCGCTGCCGCCGCAGATCGGACACTTCTCGAACCTCGGGACGTCTATATCTGTCTCAACCCCGCGGAAAGCGTCTTCAAGCGATACCTCAAACTCGTATTTCAGGTCAGCGCCCTGCTCCGGACCGTATGAGTGCCTCCCCTTTTCGCCAAAACCTGAAAAGACATCGAAAATGTCACCGAAGCCGAAGTTCCTGAAAAGCTCATCAAAGCTCGGGAACCCCCTGCTTTCCGGTTTGAACCCGGTCCCCTCAAGCCCTGCCTGGCCGAATTGGTCGTAAGCGGACCTTTTCTTGGGGTCCTTCATAACCTCGAACGCCTCGTTTATCTCTTTAAACTTCTCTTCAGCATCCTTATTCCCGGGGTTGACGTCGGGATGCCATTTCCTGGCAAGGTGCCTGAACGCCCGCTTTATCTCCTCTTCAGAAGCGTCCCTGCCCACCCCGAGTATCTTGTAATAGTCTTTTTCTGCCATACTGAATCTCTAATATAAAATACCGTTTTATAAATTTCATAAGTTTAACTTCTTATTATTTTTTTTTTCGGAAATGAAGCGGAGCGGAACGCACCGAATGGCGGCCTTTGGATTTACGGATAACATCGGGCTTAAGGGAAGTTTTCCGAAGGAAAATTTGGGCAAAATCCTGCAAGGATTTTCCTCTTAATCGCTGTTAGGCGTCCCGAACGTAGTGAGAGCCTGCAAGGCGTGGCAAAATCTGAAAGATTTTGAGTTGTAAGTGCTTTCGGTGGTGGGAACGCCGAGCGTTCCTTAATAATATCGTGAGAGATTGCCCGCTTTTTTGCTTCTT
>CAZMBQ010000065.1:2628-4959 GCA_964564705.1 uncultured archaeon | reverse complement strand
ATTCTGATCACCCTGGGATTATATATGGGTTTGCTGATTAATTAGACACGCTCGGATGGACGCTTAAGTATTTAAGCTTGATTTTCAAATGTAACCATGGAAACCGATTTCGATCCCGGGAATCAGGTAGTCGAAAAAGACTATGGAGTACGCTTCAGTTATTGTGGGAAAAGGGTTTCCGGTTATGTTCAGGAAGTATATGAAGACAGGCTCCTGGTTGAAAGGACCAATGGCGGCCCTCCGACGGAGTACATGTTCGTAGGGATGGAAAATACCATATTCTATCCCCACACGCTGGATCTCGAAAGGAAAGACAACCCTCCATACGTGATGGTTCAGTCCAGGGAGATTCCGGGTCTATACCATGACGGGACAGAACGTACCCGAACCCAGAGTCCCGCTTCTGCGCCAGACCTTGAAGGAAGCCATTAAAGGTTCCGGCAGGCCGTTCCTCTCGATTGAAGCTCCCCCAACTCTGCAGGTAATCGAAGTTCCCTTGGACTGTTTCAAGGCGGACCTTGTTGCGCCCCCAGACCTTCTTGCACTTTCCTATTCTGGAGGTACCTATCCCGAACTCCCCTCACGAACTGCACGACTTCGCTCTCGAGCGCGGGGTCGGTAATCACCTCAGCCCCAACCCATACTGAAGTCCACGTACATCTCTCTCCATGGGATGCGCCCGTTCGAATGCACGAGGTTGAATACCGTTCATGACTGCCAAGATGTTCATGAGGAAATTCTATGAGGCCTACGAGGAAGACCAAGTATAGCCACCAAGAATTCAAGTTCTGAAAATAGTTGTGAATCATGAAATATGTCTGCATCCAACATGGGCAAGTTGACGGCTCATTCATTATTAAACCCGAAACATGTGAGAAAATCAACCTCTGTGGATACTGTGACAAGTGGATGATAGCCATACCGGACTGATTTTTAGGAGATTTTCTTGCTTTCAAATGATTTTTATTGGAGATTTCCAACTACTGTGCCCCCAAACATTTAAATACCCCAAGCACCATATTTATACATTAAAATATAGAAAACTGATGGTTGTCATGGAAGAAGAGAATTTCGCGGGAAGACTCGAAAGGGCTGAAAAGGTCGGGGAGATTTTCCAGTTGGTGAAGGACTGCGTCCGCCACTCCCTTGGAAGGGGCCGCGCGGGCCTTATGCTCGGCCTGTCCCCGCTGGGTTTCGGCTCCCAGGGATTTATTGGGGCTTACCACCAGCTCGGCTCCAACCTCATAGTCATGAACTCCTCCCTTCTCGGCAGCATAGGTGGGGAGGAGCCCTCAATACTCAAGCACTACATCTTCCACCTCCTGCTTCATGAGTACCTGCACTCCCTCGGGATAGCGGAAGAGGGGCGCGTGCGCGCTCTCACATACACAGTCTCCCGTGATGTGTTGGGGGAGGGCCATGTAGCCACCTCGATTGCGAAGAGCTTTGAGTCCTACCTCCCTAAGCTCCGCTACCCGGGGCAGGAGTTCCAGCCCCCGGAGCACGCGAGCGTCACGCTCGTCCCGGAGTTCGACAGCGAGGGGACATCGTACATAGCATGATGCGCATGGAAATCAAGGAAAGGAGGAAATCATGAAGAAGTCGGTGCAAGCGCAGCAGATAAACGTGAATTACCGAGCGATGCCGGTCTTCTCTGACCGCTCGGCCACGATAAGCCACGTGGCTTCTGTGGCGGACAAGAAGGACAAGAAGAAGGCCGTCCACAAGGAAGGCGTGCTGCGGATACTCCTCATAGACTCTGTCTCAAACTCGACCGTGGCGGACATCGCAATGACGCCCATCGCGGCAAGGCACCTGGCGAACGGTATATCCCAGACTCTCGAGAGGATGGGAAGCGAGATGAGTGACCCCAAGATACGCTCCGCCAGCAAGCCAGTGAGGCAGAGCCAGGACTACATAAGGTAGGCCTGGAAGAGGTGGTAAAATGAGAAAGGACCCGCTCGAAATAGTGGAGAAGATACTGCATACGCTTGAGAGCGGGAGGCCTTGCTCCATAAACGAACTTTCCAAGATGACCAAGCTCCACTACCTCACCGTAAGGCGGTACGTAAGGATAATAGAAATGGTGAGGAGGGAGCCGGAGATAGAAATAATAAGGACAAGGCATTCAATAATAATAAGGACAAGGAAATGATCGTATGACAGAGAAGACGCTTAACCTGAAGGTCGGCGAGCTCACCAGCAGGGACGAGTTCGGCCGCGGGATAATAAGGATAGACTCCAAGGCAATGAACGCCCTGGGCATAAGGGAAGGGGAAGTGGTCCAGCTTGATGGCCAACGCAAGACGGGCGCAATAGCCGCGAGGTCCT
>CAZMBQ010000065.1:0-2618 GCA_964564705.1 uncultured archaeon | reverse complement strand
GGTCCTACCCCGCGGACATAGGCCTCAACCTGGTCCGCATGGACGGCATCACCAGGAAGAACGCTGGAATAGGTGTGGGCGAGAGCATAAAGCTCGCTCCCGCGAAGATCCAGGACGCCAGGAGGGTTATACTCGCGCCGATAAAGAAGGAGGGCATGGTACTGCAGATGAACCCCAACCTCCTCAAGAAGAACCTCTTCATGCGCCCAGTGACAAAGAAGGACATACTCGCGCCCTTTCCCGTGGTCAGGCGGAGCAGGGGCAGCCCCTTCGACGAGATGTTCGGGACGGGCATGATTGACGAGATACTCGGTTTCACTCCTGTCCCAGGGGAAACCAAGCTCGGCGTTGTCAGCACTGTACCTGACGGCATCGTCAGGATAGTCGACACCACGCAGATAACCCTTTCCCCGGAGGCAGTTGACATGGAGGAGAGGGCGATACCCAACCTCACTTACGAGGACATAGGCGGACTCCACAACGAGATAGAGAAGATTAGGGAGATGGTCGAGCTCCCGTTGAGGCACCCGGAGCTGTTCACCCGCCTCGGGATAGAGCCCCCAAAGGGCGTCCTCCTTTACGGCCCTCCGGGCACGGGCAAGACCCTGCTCGCCAAGGCAGTCGCGAACGAGTCGGGGGCGCATTTCACATCGATTTCAGGACCGGAATTCATCTCGAAATGGTATGGGGAGTCCCTGCCCGGGAGCGAGAAGGTGTTCATCCGGGAGGATGGGACGCTGAAGAGGGTGCCCATAGGGGATATAGTGAACTCGGGCAGGAAGGGAATAGAGGTCGCCTGCTTCGGCAAGGATTCCAGGGTCTCTTTCAGGCCGGTCGGGGACCTGATAAAGCACAGGCTGACCTCGAAACTGCTCAGGGTAAGGACAAGGAGCGGCAGGAGCATAACAGTCACGGACTACCACTCGCTCTTCACCATCGGTAAGAACGGGGTGGAGGAGATAAAAACCTCTGACCTGAGGGAGGGTAAGTCCTACATCGCGGTGCCGAAAACCCTGCCACTCAACCCCAGCCCGCTGCACGAGCTGGACCTCATAGAGCTCCTCAAGGACGATGACCACGGAATCAGGGTGAGGAACGCGGAAAGGGAGCTGGAGGAGATAGTGAAGAAGCTTGGGCTGGAGAGGACGGCTTTCATCCTCGGTGTCAGGAAGAGGTATGTGTATGACATGAAGTCAAAGAACGTGGGGATCCCGGTGAGCAAGTTCCACAGGCTTCTGGAGGAGTCCGGGATACGGGCGGACAGGAACATACTCCAGATATCCACCAAGGGCAACAGGCTGCCGGCCATCATGAAGTTCACTGAAAGGCTCTGGGAATTCCTCGGCACATGGCTGGCCGAAGGCTCCTACATGACGGGCGGAGTGAGGATATCCCTGAACAGGAAGGAGGAAAAGCACTTCTCAAAGCTCTGCAGGGACCTGTTCGGGAACGTGACCGTATACAGGAAGCTGAACTCGAAGGGAAGCGACGTCATAATCAACTCCGTAGCGCTGAAGAAGGTGATGAGGCACGTGTTCGGGTTCAACTCTGGCTCGAGGGAGAAGAAGGTTCCTGGAGTAGTCTTCAACCTAAGCAGGAAGCACCTAGCGGCCTTCCTAAGGGGATACGTGTCAGGTGACGGGACCCTCAATACCAAAACGAACACCCCCATGGTGGAGATCGGGACCTCGAGCCGGTTCATTGCGGACGATCTGAATTACCTGCTCCTGCAGTTCGGCATAGTGGCGAAGACATACGAGAGGAGGGGGACCGAGCAGAAAAGGATATGCTTCGCCGATTACGAGAACCTCGAGAAGTTCCGGGAAATAGGCTTCCTTGACACGGAAAAGAACGTCATCATTTCCAACCACCTCCTGTCCCGAAAATTCTCCAAGAGGAACCAGGCCCCCATAGCAGGAATAGTGGAAACGATCGTGAATTCGGACAGCAGGCTGGGCTCGTGGAGGAAATCAAGGACCATAGGGGAAGGCATCTTGCAGAAGGTGGATCATCCGCTAGTGAACGCGCTGGTGAACGGCGACATATACTGGGACAGGGTGGTCGAGATAATGGAGGTGAAGGCTGACGACGAGTACGTTTACGACCTCTCGGTTCCCGGGGCAGAGAATTTCATCAGCGGCTCGGGCGGGATATTCGCGCACAACAGCGAGAAGAACCTCAGGCGCATATTCAAGGAAGCGGAGAAGAACGCCCCCGCGATCATATTCATAGACGAGCTAGACTCCATCGCTCCGAAGAGGGAGGAAGTGAGCGGCGAGGTCGAGAGGAGGATAGTGAGCCAGCTCCTGACAATGATGGACGGTCTCAAGTCAAGGGGCAAGGTGATAGTGATAGCGGCAACGAACCGCCAGAACGCGATAGACCCCGCCCTCAGGCGGCCGGGCCGCTTCGACAGGGAGATAGAGATAGGCGTGCCTGACCATAAGGGCAGGAAACAGATACTGCAGATACACACCAGGAACATGCCCATAGAGAAGGACGTGAAGCTCTCCCAGCTCGCGGGCGTTACCTACGGCTTCGTGGGGGCGGATCTCGAGGTCCTGGCAAAGGAGGCTGCCATGTCTGCCCTCAGGAGGGTCCTACCGGGCATATCCTGG
>CAZMBQ010000064.1:0-4992 GCA_964564705.1 uncultured archaeon | reverse complement strand
CCCTGACCTTTCGATGAGCAACGTACCAAAGGCCTTCCCTATCCGTTCCGCCAGCGCCTCGTCCAGCTCAGCCGGATAGATGCCCCTTATGTCGTATGCCCTGAAAACCGCCATTCGCACACCTTTGTTTTAGCCTGACGGGCCGGTCTTTTATTTGTTTGCCCTAATCTCTTCCAGCGCCTTCCTTGCCCCGGCAGCCGTGGCCGTGCCCCTGGATATCATGATTCTCGAGGCTTCCTCGGCCTCGGCCCTGTCCGCCCCTTCGGACACTGCAAGGTTCTTTGCGTGCAGGCCCATATGACCTCTCTGTATTCCTTCTGTTGCGAGCGCCCTGAGGGCGGCGAAGTTCTGGGCAAGCCCGACCGAAGCCATGATTTCGGCGAGCTCTCGGGAGCTCGCTGCCCCCAGTATCTTCAGGCATGCCCGCGCAGTGGGGTTGGTCTTGGTGGAGCCCCCCACTGTCCCGGCCGCGAGAGGAAGCTCTATGCTCCCCCTCAGGTGGCCCTCCGGGGTCTTTTCGTATCTCGTGAGCGGTCCGTACCCTCCCAAAGCGGCAAAGGAGTGCGCCCCTGCCTCCAGCGCCCTGAAGTCGTTGCCTGTGGCCACTGCCACGGCGTCGATGCCATTCATTATCCCCTTGTTGTGTGTGGCTGCCCTGTGTATGTCTGCCGCGGCGAGCGCGTGTGCGTCCAGCACCGCGTCCACTATCTCCTCCCCTTTCTGGCCTGTCTTCGCACTCTTCTCGATATCCCCCCTTCTCCACACGGCCTCTGCCCGGGCGAGCCGCCTCTCGCTCAGGTTCGAGAGTATCCTCATGCCTGCCCTTCCGCCAGTGATCTCCTCGAGCAGCGGCGCTGCCCGTTCGGCCACAGTGTTGACGGCGTTCGCCCCCATTGCGTCCCTCACGTCCACCAGCAACTCCACTATCAGCATCCTGCCTCGCTCTGTCTCCGCCACCCTGGCACTGAGACCCTTGGGACCGCCCCCAAGTTTGGTTATCGCGGATTCAGGGTCTGTCA
This sequence comes from uncultured archaeon, assembly GCA_964564705.1. Classification (GTDB taxonomy): domain Archaea; phylum Aenigmatarchaeota; class Aenigmatarchaeia; order QMZP01; family QMZP01; genus BS750m-G81. Next base: position 3,973 of record CAZMBQ010000064.1, on the reverse strand, counting down.
CCCTTTCAAGGACACTGGCCTTCCTGGAAAGAACCTTCCTGGCAGCCTCCTCGGGATCCCCAATGTTCAGGAGTTGGACCTGGCCGGTCATCAGCGGTGGGCCTGAGGAGGCCCTGAATCCTCCAGAGGGCCTGGCGAGCTTTGCCGCGTTGCTCGCTGCAGCCACGACGCTCGGTTCCTCCAGGGCCATCGGAACCAACAGCTCCTTCCTGTTGATCAAAAAGTTAGTGGCTATGCCCAGCGGAAGCCCGATAGTCCCTATGGCGTTCTCCACCATCATGTCCGCCCTCTCCACACTGAGCGGCCCGGGGCGCGCCAGCAGGGAGACCTCCTCATCACTTAGCCCCGCGAACTCCTTCACCTTCTTCAGCCTCTCCCCAGGAGGGAGCTTGTAGAAACCGGGGATTGCAGAGGTTTTTTCCATATAGAGCATAGGGGGGATATTTATAAATAAGGTCATAACACTGTTATATGGATCCGCCCATTTCAGTAAAAACCCTGGAAGAGCTCGAGAGGCTCGCCCCAAAGAAGCTCTATCTCCAGGTGCCCGAAGGTCTGAAAACCAGGGCCCTGGACATTGCCTCCTTCCTGGAAGGGAGAGGGTTCGGCGTGGTCGTGGGATGTGACCCATGTTACGGGGCGTGCGACCTCCGGGGCCGCGAGGCAGAGGCCTTGGGTTGCGACCTGCTGCTTCACATAGGCCACAGCGACTTCGGCGCCCCATCAGAAGTGCCTGTCCTCTACGAGGAATATCACATTGGTTTCGACCCTGTTCCCCTCCTGGAGAAGCACCTGGACGCTCTTCGGGGGTTCAGGAAGATCGCCCTCCTGACCACAGTGCAGTTCCTCGGTTCCCTCAAGGCCGCAAAGGGCTTTCTTGAGGGAAAGGGCAAGGAGGTCCTCCTTGCCCAGAACGCGGGGGGCGTCGAAGGCGTTCTGCTTGGCTGCGACCAGTCAGCCGCCTTGAAGCTTGAAGCTGACTGCTACCTCTTCCTCGGCTCCGGCAAGTTCCACCCCCTCGGCCTGGTAATGAAAACAAGCAAGCCAGTGCTTTCACTGGACTTCGAGAGCAGGGAGCTGCGGGACTTTTCTCAGGAAAAGCGCAGGGCTGAGAAAATAAGAGCGTTCCACCTCGCACAGGCCAGGGAGTCAGAAAGGTTTGGGATCCTTGTCTCCACGAAGCCGGGCCAGCTCTTTCCTGGAAGGGCATGGAAGGCAAAGGAGTCGCTCGAGTCCAAGGGGAAGAAGGCCTGGATTCTCGCGATGGACGAGCTCTCCCCAACCAAGCTGGAGGGGATGGTTCTCGAAGTGCTCGTGGATTGTGCATGCCCGAGGATAATGGAGGACGCGCAGCTTTTCAAGAAACCTGTGATAGGGCCTGAGGACACAGAATCCCTTTAGTCATGACCTCACTGGAAGGAATATTTCAGCTTCCTCTTCCTGGGCTTCCTTCTGAATGAGTGAACCAGCACCACCATTATCGCTGCTATCGCAATCGCTATTGTGATGCCAATGAGGGTGGACTGATCAAGTAAGGGCTCGGTTGCTATCTGGTTGCATTCCCCGTTGCTGCAACCAAGCGGACACTCTATCTCCTCATATCCGGTTCCATCACCCCTGCATATGCCCAGCTTCTGGTCGTCCAGGCACGTCTTGGCCCCGGGCTCGCAAGTAGTTGTTGGAAGAGTCTGCTTCTCGCTGCCCGTCACTGCAAAAACAGAGAAACCCGGCGCCGTGGCCTTATAGGTTATCTTCTCGGTGGTTTCCGAGACTTTGTCTGTCTGCAGGGAGCCCCAGCCTACATTATATCTCTGCATGACCACAGAGCCGGGGTCGATGTTGTTCGAGCTTATCCATGACTGAGTGACTGTGAATGTGATTGTTGTGGTTTCTACGGCCTCGTCGGCTATGCCTGTTGTTATGACGAGGTACGCGTATAGCTTGCCTGATGGTTGGGTGACTTCAGAGGGCTTGGAAGAGGGTTTCTTGATTGTTATGGTGTTTTGAGTTATCGGTTCTCGGGCAATTATGGTTATTTCTGTCACACCGATTTCGGTGTTGGTGAATGGAATTTCATCAGAGCTTCCGCTCCCTATTCCGGCCACTGTCTGGGTCTCCTCCGGCTCTTGTTCTGAGCTTGTTTCTTCATCCTCTTCTTCTTCATCGTCCTCAGGAGGCGCTCCGCCACCCCCACCTCCGCCTCCGCTAGTCGAGGTCCCGCTTCCGCCAGTGGCCACGCAACCGTCAGTGCATGCGTACCCCGTAGCGCAGGCAGAGTTGTCCGAGGCACAGTTCTCGCCTGAATCGCAGTACCCGTCGCCGCAGTAAGTGGACGCTGTCCTGCATATGTCGTGGATGCAGTATCCCCCGGCACACCCGTTGTGTATGTTGCCGGAGCTTGGTTTGTCCAGGTAAGAAAGCGGGCAGGACGCACCGTTCGCGAAAAGATGGACAAGAAGGTCAAGTTGTCCATGATCGCCGCTCGTATAGCTCTGGGGAGTCGAGTTTGTTGGGGAGGCATCGATGCCGTAGACCCTGAACGTCACGTTGTCACCTGCATTCCCGTTTATGTCGACTATGTAGTATCCTGGAGTGTGCTTACCTACCGTTGTGTTCTGCTTTGAAATGTTGTTGATGAGAACTTCTACTGGCACCCCCGCCGTGGTCGTGTTTGCTGTTCCGGATTTGACAAGCGTGACGTTGCCCCACCAGCTGCCGGCGGGGGCCTGGGAGAATGTAGTGCCTGATATTATGGAGAGCAGAACAAGGGCTGCTGCGAATGCCGGCACCAATCTCTTGACGGTATTCATGTTTTTCTCCCCCTTCCGCTTTTTTTGGATGTGTATTTGATCCCCCACCAATCTTCTTTTCGAGGCTTAGACTATGTAAAACCATATCGAGTTTGTGTCAGTCCTCTTTATGTGGTATGGGACGTTGTTTGTATTGTTCATGTGCGTCAGGCTGTTCACCGGCCTCGATCCGTTGTAGGAGGCCCATCCAGTGTTGTTGTAGTAGTACACGAGGGAGTATAGGCCGTCTATGGAACTGAGAACGCTGCCCACGGTGAAGTTGCTGTTCAGGGAGTCGTATGATTCAAGCACTTCCTCGGGCTGCACTGTGAGTGTGACCCAAGTGGTTGCCGGGAGTTTCTGGGTGTAATTGTATAGGGTTGTCACGTTCGTGTTGGAGGATATGGAGACCGGGTTACCCACTACGTCTGCGAGTGTGGCCTGCTTGATGTCCAGCTGCCACGGCTGGTTATCTATGTCCTCCACACTCTCATAGAGTAATGACTTGAGCGTTATGTTTACTTCCGTGGAGTTCACTCTCTGCACAGTGACACCCGAGGCTGTGAGATTGACAGCGCTTGTGCCGTCCTGGCTCGTGATGCTCACGCTTCCTATTGCAATACTGTTCGAGTCCACAACTTCGGAGAACTTCAGTGTAACGTTCTTGGTCCTGAGGTTGTAGTCCCAGGAACTGAGTGTTGGTTGTGTGTTGTCTACTATGATGCTCCGGAATCCGACTGAGTGGTTCTTGTTGCCTACTGAATCGGTTGCATTGAGCGTCAGTGTGTAGTTGCCGTCAGCCAGCAGTGATGTGTTGAACATGAACCCGAGGTGGGAGTTGTTGTTTATTGTGGAGAAGTTCCCGCTGGAGTTCTGGAACATTATCTGCACGGTTACCGGGCTACTGTCTGTTATGGAGAAGTTCACCGTTATGTTGTCCTTTACGTAGGTGTTGCCTCCGTAACTGATGTTGGCCGTTATCTGGAGCAGGCTGCCTGTGGGTGATGTCTCGTCTGCGAGCATCGTGAACCAGACCATCTCCGTGGCGTTCGTGTTGCCGAGGGTGTCGTTGAGTATGAACTGTGCCTTGTAAGTCCCGTCAGGCATGCTGGTATTAGTGAAGCCCCAGTTGCCGGAGCGGTTGATTAGGGTGTAGTTGGTTGGGTTCTGGCCCGCGGACAGCG
>CAZMBQ010000063.1:0-5055 GCA_964564705.1 uncultured archaeon | reverse complement strand
CGTAAACAGGAAGTCCGAAGCGCCTCAGTTGCTCCGCCCGCTCCAGCCCCGCGGTTACTATCCCCAGCGGCTTCTCCTTCAGGGCGCTCTCCATGTCCGGGAATGTTTTAAGGCTCCTGAATGCCCAGCTCTCCAGCGGCTTCGCGAGCTCCTTCTTTCCCGCGGGCAGGACCTCGGCCCCCCTCCTCATGAACATCCAGGCGGCAAGAACGTCCCTCCTGTCCTCGAGCAGGGCAGCCACCTTCCCCTGGGTTCCAAGAGGGAATCCTCCTGGTCCGGGCACCTTCTCTGTGTAGAGGTATGTCCTCGCGTCCCGGACCTCTATGAAGAACGTCTTTTCAGGTGAGGAAAGGTCCACCCTCTTCCCGAGGCCCCTTACGGCCTCCCCCACCTCCTCGTTCACCTCCCTCGAGGTGAAGGCATGCGAACCTATCCTGCGGGCCTTGACCGCGAAGCTGCTGAACTCCAGCTCCCTCGCGGCCCCGAGGGCGAGCCGTTTGATCTCCCCCATCGAGGAGCCGCATTCCAGGGAAGGCGAGAACGACACTACCCCGAAAACCCTCCCAAGGACAGCCGCTGCCCTGTCAGGCTCGGGTGTCTCGAGGAACAGCCTCCCGAATCCCCGACTTGCTTTTCCCGGAACCCCGCTCTTCCTGAGCGCCCTTTCCAGGTTCCTTTTCAGCGCGCGCTCCATCCCCTCCCTGACTGGCCTGGACTTGAGCGCTATTTCACCGTACCGTATGAGGATTTTCATGGTAATTTTTATTATCCCGGGATAAGTATATAACATGAAAGCCTTGCTGGGGGGTACAGTGCTTGTTCTTGCGCTGGCGTGCGTCATGGCCCCCGCGAAGGGACTGGAGTTCACTGATTCCTCGGCCGCGGACTTCCTGCTCGGGACCTTCACGAACACAACAACCGAGGGGGACGCGGTGGCAATGGGAAACGAGACCTCTGCGGCATACTTCCCCTCGGGCACATTCGCCTCGAGGGTGTTCGACCCCGGAGTATATGTGAGGTGGACGGGTGTGGACTGGAACAGCTCCCTCCCAATCGGATCGGACGTCAACATCTCCTTCAGCACAGGGAACGCCTCCTCCCCAGGGGAAGGATGGGAGAGTGCAGGCACCTTCACCGGCCAAGGAAGCTTCTCAGCCATCGCCAGGTATGCCCAATACACCGCGTTCCTGGGAGCGAACAACCACAGCTTCACCCCCCTCCTTGAGGGCGTTGCCGCTTCCTACGAGTTCGTTCCCCCCAGGGCAAGTCTCGAGAAGCCCGCCAACAACCACGTGACCGCTTCCAGGGACGTGGACTTCAACTGCTCGGCCTCCTCACTGAACCGGCTCGTCAACGTCACCCTTTACACTGACATTAACGGGACCTGGTCCCCTGCCGGCTCCTCGGCCGTCTCAGGGAACAGCAGCAGCGTCCTCTTCACAGTCACAAACGCCACGGACGGCACCTACATGTGGGGCTGCTTGGCAGCGGACGAGACAGGGGAGAGCGGCTGGAGCGGGGAGAACCGCACCCTCGTGATTTCAGCCTCCGATCCCGCGCCCATGATAGTCTCATACGGAGCAAGTCCCGGGAACGTTGGGATAGGAGGGAGTGTGGAACTGGGCATCTCTGCCACGGACAACAGCGCCGTGGACTCGGTCTGGGCCACCGTCACCCTTCCGAACAGCTCCAAGGCAAACGTCACGCTCCAGAACAATGGGATCGTGAATTACACGGCCGCCCTGGAAGGCAGCTACCTCGTCACCTTCTTCGCGAACGACACCCTCGGGAGCATAAGCAGCAAGCAGGACTCCTTCATGGCAAGCCAACTGCTGGACGCGAACATAACGGTGTCCGACTCCGACTCGGCTGGCCTGGACGCTGAGGTGGATTTCCTCAGGAACGGGGAGGTCGTGGCGTCCTTCACCGCCACCGGCGGATCGCTACTGGCGCCTGTCCTCGAGGACGAGTATGACGTGCTATTCTCGGTATATGGCGGAGACTTCATGGTCCTCTTCAGGGGCGTGGACATTGCCCAGCATGCCCTTAGCTCGGTGGGTCTGGAGCGCATCTTCTCCATGGAAGGCTTTGAGGAGATATTCGCCGTGGACGATCCTTTCGGAGTGGCCGACGGGAGCCTGACGCTCGTTTATGACGAGGGCCTCCTCGACAACGAGAGCGGCGCAGGTCTGTACGTCTGCGAGGACTGGAACTTCACTGCCAGATCGTGTTCGGGCAGCTTCGTGCCAGTGACGGGATTCTCGCATGACGAGGCAGCCAACACCATAAAGCTGAACGTCACGGGATTCTCGGCATTCGGCATCATGCAGGAGGGCTTCTGCGGAGACGGGGTGTGCGGTTCGGGAGAAACAACTTCATCGTGCCCGGGAGACTGCGAGTGCGCGGACGGTGAGACCAGGTCATGCGGGCAGACTGACGCAGGGGAGTGCGAGTTCGGCACCCAGGTTTGCGCGGACGGGGCGTGGGGCCCGTGCGTCGGGGAGGTCGAGCCCTCAGCTGAGGAGTGCAACCAGAAGGATGACGACTGCGACGGGACAGTGGACAATGTGGGCGGGGGCACCTCGCCTGCCTCTGCCGCCTGCCAGTGCTATGGAGGCGGCCAGCCCGAAGGCGAGGTCTGCAACGGCATCGACGACGACTGCGACGGCCAGGTGGATGGCTTCTCTCTCCCATGCGGCTCGAACATCGGAATATGCGAAGAGGGCAGGAAGCTCTGCCTGGACGGAATCTTCCAGGAGTGTACCGGGGGAGTGGACCCCCTGGACGAGGAGTGCGGGAACGAGCAGGACGACAACTGCAACGGGCAGGTGGATGAGGGCTGCCCTGACTGCTTCAATGGGATAATGGACGGCGACGAGACAGGGGTGGACTGCGGGGGCTCCTGCTCAAAGGGCTGCCCCTCCTTCCCGTTCGAGCTCCTGGCTGTAGCGGGGCTGCTTGTCATGGTGGGTGTGTACGTGTTCCTCAGGCTCTTCAGGAAGCGCCGGAACTGGGAGGACCTGGAGAGGCGCTACTCATACAGTCCCGCGCGCTAAGCTTTTTAAACATGCGGCTAATATAAAGGAATACCCGCAGGAGGCATAACGATTTATGGGTTCACAGAAGGTCAAAGGGGAGAAGCAGGAAAAACCCCAGAAGAAGGCCCCCAAGGAGGCCGGAGAGAAGGTGGCCAAGAAGTGGAAAGGCAAGGACTGGTTCACCGTAGTGGCGCCTGCGATGTTCAATGGCAGGGAGGTCGGGGAGTTTCCTGCAACGGACCCCAAGGGAATAGTAGGCCGCAGGGTGGTCCTGAGCCTCGCTGACATACTCCAGAACCCCTCAAAGTACCAGAACAAGATAAGGCTCAAGGTAATCTCGGTCGAGAACGGGAGCGCCCACACGAGGTTCGACGGCCTCGACCTGATAAAGGAGCAGATGTTCAGGATAGTCAGGAAGAGGCTCTCCAAGGTTGAGGTGGTGCACGACTTTAGGACAAAGGACTCCTGGGTCCTTCACTTCAAGATCCTCGCCATGCTAAACAGGAAGACCGACCAGGAAGTCCAGCGGAAGGTCAGGAGGAAGATAGTGGATTTCGTCGGCAACTTCACGTCCAAGGCCTCTGTCGAGGACGTCGTGAACACGGTCTGCAGCGGCATAGTGCAGAAGAACATAAAGAAGTTTGGGAGCCCCATCTACCCCATAAGGTTCTGCGAGGTCGTGAAGATAGACGTCAGGAAGGCGGGGAAGTGAGGGGTGTTTCAGCAATTTAAATATTTACGCCGGTTTATTGTAAAGGACGCCGGATGTGGCTAAAGAGTGATGTTCAATGGCAAAGGATTCTGAACAGCTGGTAAAGGAACTGATGGGAAACCTGGATCAGATCAGGAACATAGGCATAGTGGCGCATATAGACCACGGAAAATGTATTGGCCCTGATTCAAGGCTCTACCTCGGAGACGGGAGCATAGTCAAGGCAAGAAGTCTTTTTGGGGTGGCAGAAAAGAAGGGGTTTGTTGCAAGGAAGAACAGCAACGAAATTGTATATGACATTTCACATGAGAACATTGAGGTTTTTTCATTGAACAAAAGCGAGGGGAGGATGGAAAAGAAGCCATTCAAGTATGCATGGAAGCTTGGTGGTGGATTGGTGATAAACGTAAAGCTGAGGAACGGTCTGGAAATCAGCACAACGCCAGAGCACAAGTATCTGGTTTTTGATGGTTCGGGTTTCATCGAAAAGTCTGCAGAGGACATAAGGATAGGGGACAGGATAGTGTCCCCCAGGAAATTGGATGTCAGGAACTCCTATGGTATGAAAAAAATCATGTTAAGGGAGCTTTCAAAGAAGTCTTTCGTCGTAAAGCCAAAAAATTCCGGAAGAATCAGGGAGTTCATTAACCAAACCGGAAAGGAAGCTGTCAAAAGGGCCATTGGTTCTGAAAACAAGGGGAAGAGCATATATCATTCTGATTGGAGAGGGCGAATGGCCCTGAGGGATTACGTCGGCATCTGCCTGGAGATGGGAATGGGTTACGATGAAATCGCTGAGAATATCGATTGGATTTCATACAGGTCCGGGAAAGACGCAAGGAAAGCGAAGAGTGGGGGAATGATGAGGTTCCCGTCCAACCTGGGCGATTTCTATTTTCTGGCCGGCATGATGGCCGGGGGCGGGTCTGGAAACAAGTTTGTTGTGGAGAAGGAGCCCCTGGGAAGGGTCTTCAAGCACATATGCAATGAGATGGGAATAGATTGCGTGGAGAGGAACTATCCCGGCAGGACAAAGGAGTACTGCACCAATAAAACGATGATGGAGTTTCTGAACAGCATATTCAATTACCCTCTAAAATCCAAGTCGCACAATGTCGAGATATCGGACATTCTTGCGGTATCGCCTGATGATCTTGTGGCAGCGTTTATTTCCGGGTATTTTGACTGCGACGGAACGGTTGAATATTCAAGACGAGCGATATCATTGACAAGTGTCAGCAGCAAGATGCTGAAGGGATTGCAAATGCTTTTGATGAGGTTCGGTTGCGCGTCCAGCCTGCTCTT
>CAZMBQ010000062.1:0-5204 GCA_964564705.1 uncultured archaeon | reverse complement strand
TACTTGTGCCCAGACCTTGAAAACATAGACTAAAAAAGAAGATCACTTCACCCAGATGCAGTATTTGCCCGGCATGGTGAACCCGAGCAGCTTCGCGACCTCAGACTCCTGAGGGTCCTTAATGTACACGATGCCCTTCCAGGTCCTGCTGAAGGAAGACATGCCGCAGATGGGGCACTTGTCCACCTGACCCTTCCTGTCCTTCACGAAAATCTTGCAGTTCTTGCACACCTTTCCTCTCATTTCCTCACCCTCTTCCTTCCCCTGGCTTCGGCAGGGACCTTGCCCTCTTTCTTGGACCTTTCCACCCAGCCCAGTACACCCAGACCCGGCTGGCGGGTGGTTATGCCTATCTTGTATTCCCTTCCCAGGGAGATGGATATTATCCTCGCCCTGATGGTGTCATTGTTCTTGAGTATCCTCTTGCTCTCCCTGCCCGAAAAGACCGCGTTCTTGTCATCAAATGAAACGAAGTCGTCCATTATCTGGGACACGTGCACCATCCCGTCAAGCGGCCCTATCCTCACGAAGACCCCGAACTCTGTCACGTCTATCACCTGCCCCTTCACGACCTCATGCAGCTCAGGGAAGTATACAAGGCACTTGAACGTGACCGGGTAGTAGATGGAACCGTCCCCCGGGAATATCCTCCCCTCCCCCACTTCCTCCACCTTGATTACGGCAAGGACGACACCCATCTTCTTGTCTATTATTCCCACCAGCCGCTCCTCAAGGCTGGACTTCACCGCCCCTTCCGTACTGTAGCGGAACTTGATGGGCGGAACCCTTATCTTGTCCTTTACCGTAAGCACTTTGTACATAGCAGTCACGAGCGTTGCCCTTAATTGGTTTTCTGTCCTTAAAAAACTGTGCCAAGAAAAGGCGCAATATGGTATTATACGCGGGAAACGTATTTAAGCTTTCCCGGGGCTTCAGGCCCCGAAGAACGCGGCCAACCCAGCCTGCTCCATCAGGAAAGCCGCATACAGCGCGAGCAGCACCGCAGCCTGGAACCTGGTTACAGAACCCCTGAACAGGAGGAAGGCGGCGTATATGCCCGACAGCAACAGGAAGGGCATCATTCCCGCATAAGGTCCCATGGCTATGGGCGCGGGGCTGACCACGGCAAGCGCTCCGAGCACGAGCGTCACGTTCGCCACGGCCGAGCCTGTGAGGTTGCCCATCGCGAGCCCGTAATTCCTCCTCCTCACTGCCGCAAGCGTTGTGGAGACCTCCGGAAGGGACGTGCCGGCCGCCGCTATGGTGGCCCCAACCAGCGTGGCAGACACCCCGGCTATCCCTGCCAGGGTTATGGAAGAGTCCACGAGAAGCCTGGAAGCCGCCAGTAGAACCGACACCGAGAACACAAACTTCAGCACAACAATAGAAGGGATGTCCCTCCTGAACAACCCCAAAAGTCTCCTGCTCTCCTCCGGTATGGGTATCTCCCCCTTCTCCACGGTTTCCTTCTCCACCCTCCCGCCATGGTATATCTTGAGCGCAACCACCCCGAAGATGGTGATGAGCACGATCCCGTGCAGGAACCAAAGCCAGGGGATGGACAGGACCACGAGCGTGACCGTGCTCGCTATGAGCATCATCTCCACCAGCCCCTGGGAATCTCCCTTCCCCAGCCTGAAAGCCCCGAAGGAGAGGACAGCAAGAGCGGTTATGAAGTTCACGTTTAGCATGTTCGATCCCAGTATGTTCCCCATCCCAAACCCCATCTCCCCCTCCACTGCGGCGAAGAGCGTGACGAGCAGCTCTGGCAGCGATGTTGAGACCGCAAGCAGCACAAAACCCACAACCACCGTGGATATGCCCAGCAGCCTCGAAAGCAGGACAGAATACCTTATCACCCACCCGCTGGACTTGTATATCAGAATGACGCTCAGGACGAGCACTGCCGCGGCGAAGTAGTCGGCCATGTATGAATATTGTCGGGGACAGGATAAAAATGCCTCTCAGATGATGGGCACGCTCACTTCCACGAGCGCCCCGATCACCACGAGCGCGAACGCCAAGGTCATGAGCACCACGGAATCCCTCCTGATGAGCCTGCTGTTCTCCCTCGTGAGCGGTTTGGTTATGGCCAGCCCCGCGATCGCTGCGAGGAGGTAGGCGAGTATCTCTATGATGGTGTGCGGAAGGAATAGCAACCAGCTAGCATACACCTCGTGCAGCGCCCCCGAGACCCCCCAGAGGGATGGCGGACCCCATATGAGGACGTTTATCCAGGAACCGTAAACTATACCTGCTATGGACGCGTTGTAGTTAAGCACGAATATCGCCCCGGACCCGTAGAAATAGGAAAGCAGGACCGCGATGATGACTATAAGCAGGTTGTTGAACATTATCTCATAGAAGACCTGGGGAAGACCGAACATCCCTGCAGCGGCCTCCCCCGTGAACCTTCCCTCTATAACCGATATCTGCGTCTGGAACGCGTTCTCCCTCATGTCTGGCCTGAGCATCCCGAAGAGGAGCGTGTAGGCAAGCGCCATCCCTATGAACAGGAAGGCGAAGAATTTTATGGACGGGTTCTGCTTGTTGAACACTGAAGTGTACTGCGGGGACTCGGGGCGCATTATCTTCATTATGTAAGGAAGGATGAGTATGGAGGAGAACCCTATCATCGCCACGCTCATTCCGGAAGAGAATATCACGTAGCTCGTGGCGAAAGCTACGAGAGTGAACATAAAGCCGATGAATAGCGCCACGTCAGGCTTCTTGTCCAGCAGGCTCTTGCCCACTATCCTTTCCAAAACCATATCATCCACGCATCCGGATCCTGTTTATTATTTATTCCCATCCGTATAAAAATTAAACATGAGAGGGGACAGGATAGATTCCGTGCTCAGGAAGGTCCTTAAGAGGATAACCCCCTCTCCCAGAGAGGAGAAGGAGATAAACTCCGCGGTGGCTGAGGTCAGGGCCGCTACCGAAAAGCACGCCGGAAAACTCTCCTACACCCTCGCGGGCTCCTTTGTAAGGGACACCTGGATGAGGGACAAAAAGGAGTTCGACGTCTTCATTCTCTTCCCCGAATACGCGAGTCGCACCACTCTCGAGAGGAAGGGCCTTGAAATAGGGAGGGGCATAGTGAAGGAGCTGCGCGGGAAGTGGAAGGTCGCTTACGCGGAGCACCCCTACACGAGGGCCGAGTTCAGGGGATTCAAGGTGGACATAGTTCCCTGCTACAAAGTGGCCGATGCCTCCTGCATAAAAAGCGCAGTGGACAGGACGCCTTTCCACAATCAGTATCTTTCGCTCCACTTCCCCCGGGAGATGTCTGGGGAGGTCCGTCTGCTGAAGCAGTTCCTCAAGGCAAACGGCCTTTATGGTTCGGACGCGAGGACAATGGGCTTCTCGGGCTACCTATGCGAGCTTCTGACACTCCATTACAAGTCCTTCCGTAACCTTGTCAAGAAAGCCCGGGAATGGGAGCCCGGACACTTCATCGATATGGAGGGCCACCACCCGGCAGGTGCGGGCTTCCCGGGCCACCCCCTGGTGGTGATTGATCCGGTCGACCCCAAGAGGAACGTTTCTGCGGTTCTTTCCCCGGCGAACTTCATGCGCTTCGTCGGGCTATGTGGACTGCTGCTGAAAAACCCCTCGGAAGCGTTCTTCCTCATGAAGCCGCCCCCCGGAAGCAGGGCCGTGATTTCGAGGAAGCTGAAGGAAAGGGGTGCGCTCCTCGGTGTGGAATTCAGGAGGCCCGACGTGATAGACGACGTTCTCTTCCCCCAGCTCAGGCGCACCGCCTCCAGGCTCGAAGGCATTCTCCGGGACCACGGCTTCTCGCTGCTCGGCCACGACGTGTTTGCGGACGAGAGACGCGCGCTGCTCCTTCTTGAGCTCGAGGTATGGAGCCTCCCCGCCACAAGGAAGGCCGTGGGCCCCCCTGTCTTCGTGAAGAAGCATTCCGCGGAATTCCTGAAAAAATACGGGAGCGGAAGGGTCTGGATAGAGGGCAGCAACTGGGTCGCGGAGGTGAGCAGGCAGTTCACCCTGGTCGGCAGCCTGCTCAAGGCTGTCCTCAGGAAGAAGAAGCGCGAGCTCATGCAGGCCGGAATGGCCTCGCACGTCTCCAGATCCGTTTCCAGGGGATTCCGGCTGCTTGATGGTAAGTCACTTATCTCCAGACAACCCTACCGGGAATTCCTGCTCGGCTACCTGGAGCAGTCCGTCCCGCTGCCTCAATTTATTAACCGCGCGACAAAGAATAAAGCATGAAGAAGGGTTTCCTCCACATAATAGAGATAGTCATAATCTCCCTGGTGATGTTCTTCATACTCCTCCAGTTCACGGGACCAGCGGGCTTCACGACAGACTTCGACAGGACAAAGCTCTCCCTCGCAGGGAACGACATACTCTTCTCCCTGGAGGAGTCCGGGATAAACTGGCTCAACAGGGAGGAGGTCAGGCACAGGCTCGATTCAATGCTGAACACCACGAACATGCTCTACGAAATAAGGGCGGTGAACGCCATAAGGGACGCTGTCCAGGTCGCCTGCATCTGCTCCCAGGAGGACTTCGAATACCTCGAGGGGCTGCTGCAGCCCTTCACCCTGAATGGCGGGAAGGTTCAGTTCTACCTGAAGAGGCTAGAGCAGCCCACCTCCTCCACATGCAGGTATTTCTCCGCCACCCTCCCGCTAACCTATGACGTGATAGTGATGGGCGACAATGACTTCACCGGCGACATCGGCTGCAAGCATTACGACTACTCGATCCAGCTCAGGGAATATCTCGGGAGGGGAAAAGGCTTCGTCCAGCTAAGGAACCTGGACGAGGACAAACTCACCTCCAACGCAACGAACCTGAACGTGTACAAGAACTACTTCGGCCTCAGGTACGACCAGCTCTCCCAGCCCACGGAAAAAGAACTGAAGCTCCTGCCAGGGACCGGCTCCGCGCTATGGAAAGCGAGGAAGTACATAGGGCACATACCGTTGTTTTTCGAGGACTTCAGCGGGCCAGAGGTGGAGGACTTTGGGGCAGAGCACGGGTTATGGGTCCTCTCGAATGGCTCCTACAGAACCCAAAGCTCATTCGCCTTCTCCTCCTATGGGGGAAGGGTGCCGGAAAACTACAGCGTGAAGTTCAGTTTCATCGCGAACGGAACCGAAGCCTCGGCATTTTGGATCCCCAGCCTCTGGAGCACCGACACCACTGTCGACAACCTGATCCTAACCGGC
>CAZMBQ010000061.1:0-5237 GCA_964564705.1 uncultured archaeon | reverse complement strand
GCTCACCCGGCCCCCAGGCCCAGATTCCTTTATTCTTATGGCGCTTTTAAATTAAAAACCAATATATAGGACAAAAAACCAATAAAATCATATCAGTGGTGCGTATATGGAGATGTTTTTCCACGAGGCAGCGTTAGTCCTGTTCAACCTGGTCATAGTGCCGGTTGCAGTCTTCTCAGGCATATTCTACGTCATAGCCCTGATAGGCATTAGGAAGCGCTGGGGAAGGGACTACAGCTCCCTGAGCCCCGGGAAATGGCCTTCTGTCACTGTCCAAATACCCACCAAGAACGAGCTCGTGGCCCTCAGGTGCGCTGAAAAATGCCTTGCCTTCGATTATCCCGGCAGGTTTGAGGTCCTGATCGGGGACGATTCCACTGACCCCGGGGTGTCCAGGAGGATAGACGAATTCGCTTCTGGTCACAGGAAGGTGAAGGTCACGAGGCGCGGCACGAACTTCGGCTTCAAGCCCGGTAACCTCAACCACATGCTCAGGACCAGCTCGGGCGAGATAGTGGTCGTGTTCGACTCCGACTTCATCCCCCCCAGGAAGTTCCTCCGGGAGATAGTCAAGCCCTTCGTTGCCGACAGCAAGGTGGCCTGCGTCCAGGCCAAGTGGGACTACCTGAACATGAACCAGAACAGGCTCTCCAAGTTCGCCTCCTCCATACTCATGGTTTACCACCATCTCCTCGCCCCGATAAACGACAGGCTGGGGGTCTCCCTCCTCTTCGGCTCGGCCGAGGCCGTGCGAAAGTCCACCCTGCAGGAGCTCGGGGGCTGGAAGGATTGGAGCATGACAGAGGACGTGGAGTTCTCCCTGCGCGCACTGAAGAATGGCTACAGGACGGTCTATCTCAACAGCCTCTGCGTCCCGGGCGAGGTCCCCTTCAGCCTCAGGAGCCTCGCGAAGCAGCAGAAAAGGTGGGCGTACGGGAACGCGAAGGCATTCTTCGACAACAGCCGCTGGATACTCTTCGGGAAGCGCTTCTCCCCCCTCCAAAAGCTCTCCCTGATACTCACGCTCGTGGGCTACATCTCGGCCCCCTTCCTCGTGGTCTTCATGCTGCTTGGATTCGTCACATGGTTCACCGGCACCCCGGGGGTGGTGGACGTCGCGAAATTCTCCCACCAGACCACCCAGATATTCCTGATAAACTCGGGATTCCTCTTCGCCACTGCAGTGGCCCTGAAGAGGGAGGAGAAACTCGGGATGATGCTCTCGGTGGTTGGGGCCTCCCTCACCTACGGCATCTTCGTCTCAGTGAGCGTTTTCGACGGCCTGATGAAGGCCCTTGCGAGGAAGAGGATGCACTGGTACCTCATCCGCAAGGCAGGGAACGAGGCCCTCCTGCCTGCCTGAACCCGGGACCGGAACAGTCAGAAGGTCATGAGCACGCTCCAGAGCAGATTCTTCTCGAGCCCCAGCGCCTCTATCATGTATGCCCCTGCCCCGAACATGAAAACCATGATCATCACGGCCACCGCTATCCCCGCCCCCACGCACGCCTTCGCGTTCCTCTTGAGCGGCGCCGAATTGTACACCCCCAGCCCCATCGCAGTCAAGTAGAGGGACCACCCCGTCAGCAGCACGCCAAGGACGGGTATCCAGAGCGTGAGTATGGAGGGCGTGAACCCATACATTACGGCATTGAAGCTCCCGCCCTTCCCGGTCCCTATTCCCATTCTCCCCAACACCTTCCCGAGTATGAGCGCATACGCGGAGGCAAAGAAGAACCCCATGACAAAGTACGTCAGCGGCACGTAGAGGGCGAGCCCCCAGGACCCCCCGAGTATCTTCTCGAACGGTATGAGTCCCGCGGGAGTTATGCCCCTCCAGAGGAGCAGCAAGTTTACCCCCAGCGAGACGAGCGAGATGAACCCGAAATAAAGGAGCGCGCTTCCCTTCCCCCTACCCTCGGCCTGCTTGAAGAACTCCTCTGTGTCCAGCAGCACGTCAACCAGATCCCTGAACACGTTCGGCATAATTATATTTCCGCCATCTTATATTAAGCATGCAATGGGAACGCGCTTTCCTCGCCCTCGCCGCCATATCCCTCCTGCTTCAGGCAGCCATATCCTTCCAGGGGAGCAACCTATGGTGGGACGAGGCGGTATACGTCGGCCTTGCCCGCTCCCTCCCTTCTTACTCCCTCGATCCGGACATGCCGGTTGAGAACTTCCGCCCCCCACTCTTCCCCCTTCTCCTATCTCCCCTCCTCTCACTGGAAGCAATGAAGCTCCTCGCCCTCGCCTTCTCGGCTGCCGCGTTCCTCGCCCTTTACACCTTGGCGCGCCCCCACGGGAAGCGCGTCGCGGCCCTTGCTGTCCTCTTCCTATCCACCTCCTTCCTCTACATCTTCTTCGCCCCCAAGCTTCTCACAGAGCCGCTGCTCATCGCCTTCCTCTCCCTATCCCTCCTCCACTTCCAAACCCACCTGGATTCAGGCTCCCGCAAGCACGCCCTCCTCTCGGGCCTGTTCGCCGGCCTCGCTTTCCTCACCCGCTACCTCGCAGTAATTCTCCTCGCGGCCTACGTCCTCACACTCCTCCTCAGGCTGCGGAAAAAACCCCCCTCTCCCCTCTTCCTCCTCTCCTTCCTCGCAACCATCGCGCCCTGGCTCCTCCTGAACCAGGCAGTCTACGGCAGTCCTGTCCATGGATTCCTCCTAAACCTCTCTGTCTACTCTGTCTCCGCCCCCCAGTCCTTCCTCGAAGGCCTCATGGGCATTGGGGTGGCCTGGGGCTTCCTCCTCCCCCTTGTACTCGTCTTCCCCTTCCTCTTCAGGAAGTCCCTCCAGAACCACCTCCCCCTCCTCCTAACATTCCTCCTCACCCTTGCATACTACCTCGCGGTCCCCCACAAGGAGCCCCGCTACCTCCTCTCCTTCATGCCCGTCTATGCCCTAATGGCCGCCCTCTCCGCCTCCGGGCTCCCGGGAAAAATCCCGAAAAATGTCCTCCTGCCCGCGCTCCTCCTCCTATCCGCAGCCACGCTCTGGCTGGGCGCCTCCGCTTCCTGGGAAAACATGCAGGCATCCGCCCTCGTGGACGCTTCCCTCTACCTGGACCGGGTCGCCTCCCCTGGCGATTCTGTGCTCACGCAGTCCTACCCCTTCATCTACGCCCTCACTGGCCTGGAGCCGGTCACCTACTGCCCCCTGGATGACCAGCGCTCCTTCGACGAATGCCAGGGAAGCATCCTATCAGGCGAAAACCCCCTCGAAAAAATCCACTCGGCCATACAAAGCCACGATCCGGAATACGCGCTCTCCTACAGGCACGAGCCCTCCAACCCAGAGGAAGCGCGGGAATTCCTCGAGAACCGCTTCATGAGAGTTAAGTCATTCGGGGAGTTCGGCGACCCCGATGCCGCAGTGGTCTACAAAATCACCTGAGCCCCTTCCTCCCGGCCTTCCCCAGTGCGCTCATGTTCAGCCACTTCCTCCACTCCTCCCAGACCCTGGAGGGCTCCGCAGCCCCTATCTCCTCCCTAACCTTCTCCTCTATCAGGTGGAACTGCTGGTTCGCCCTCACCACCCAGGGAGCCTCTATCAGGTCGGGGTTCCTCATCTGCTCCGAAAGCCTGAGCAGCTCGCCCTTCATCCTCCCCCTCATTTTTATGTTCTCCCACATCGCCTCCCAGTTCCCAGACCATTCCCTCACGTAAGAGGCTATCCGGTTGAGTATCTCGCTCTCCCCGTTCAGGAGCGTGTCCGTCGGCTTCAGCACGTCTTCCTTCCCCGAATACTCCATGAGATTCACGAACCCTCCCTCCCTTGCCGGGTCAGCGTCCCACTCTTTCCTCACCTCGGTTATCTCCGTCATCCTCCTGAACCTGTGCAGCCCGTCCGCTGAGCGGAGCATCTTGCATATCGGTATGACGTCCGTGGCCTTGAAGCTGGTCGCAGGGACCTTCAGGTCGTTCACGACCCTGTCAAAAACCCCGTAAGCGCTCTCCCCGTGTATGGTCCCTGCCACCACGTTCGAGAGCGCCCCTATCCTCATCGCCTCATACAGCGCGCTCGCCTCCGAGCTCCTCACCTCCCCCACAATGAGAGCCGAATCGCCCAGCCTCAGCGCTGTCCTCAGCGCCTCGTCCGCGGGCATCTCTGTCTCCACCCTCGTGATGACCGACCTGCTCTTCAGCCTCTCCACATTGTAGTCCAGGTCCCTCAGGGCATCCATCGGCAGCTCGAGCGTGTCCTCTATTGAAAGTATCCTAACCTTCGGCATTATCTCGAGCAGCAGCGAGCCCAGCACAGAAGTCTTCCCCGCGGACCTCCCCCCCGCGACCAGCATCGAGACAGAGCCCTCTACCAGGAAGGACAGCAGGCCCGCAGCCAGCGGGGTGAGCATCCTGTTTTTTATGAAGAGCGGTAGCGTCCATGGGTTTTCCCTGTGCCTCCTTATCGCGAACCCGAGGCCGTGTGGGGAGAGCGAGCGGGTGATTATCGCGAACCTCGCCGAGCCGCCCGGAACGTTCACGTTGAAATCCAAAACAGGATTGGACTCGTCCAGTGGCCTCCCTGACTCTATCCTCATCCTGGTGGCCCAGGCCTCCGCGTCCTCCATTGTAGGGATCAAGTTGGTCTTGCACTCCTCATAGTCCTGGTGGTAGACGAGTATCGGCTGCTTCTCGATAGGGGAGTTCACGTACAGGTCCTGTATCTTCTCGTCTCCGAGCAGGACCTCGAGCACCCCCATACCGGCAGTGTACCTAGTCAGGATTTCAGCCAGCTGGTTTATGTCCTTGAGACCCAGGTGCGTCCCCATACCATCTGCAGTGGCCTTTATGGTGTCCCTCCCTATGTTGTAGAAGACCTCCCTTATCCTCCTCGACTTCACGAGCTCCGCGCTCTGCGGCCTGTGCGCGGCCATGTGCTTCTTCGCTCCGTCCAGCACGGCATACTTTTCTTCACTGAGCCTGAATTCCGGTGGCACCACGTGGTAAAGGTAACGGGTCTCCCCCGGGACTCTGAATATCTCCACGTCCGCGTCCCTGACCTTGTAGCGGTCGATCGACCTCCCGCCCTTCGGCGGCATCATGAGGTAGCGGGTGAGCATGAAGTTGGGCCTCACTGCCGGGGAGAACATCCCCCTGTAGAGGTCCCTGTCCCCTATGTGGTGCCCCACGAGCTTGCCCTTCACGGCTTGTATCATCCGCGTCGCTTCAAGCCTCTTCCTTATGTACCCGAGCGGCCTGTCCCTGTACCTGGAATAGCAATCGGCCTCCC
>CAZMBQ010000060.1:0-5261 GCA_964564705.1 uncultured archaeon | reverse complement strand
TCCCGTCTTCAGACTCCCCCTGAGGACCAGCAGGCCCTTCTCATGATTGTCCCGAGAAGCCCCGAAACGCTGGGGCCCGTAAAAGTTCGGGAACCCCTCCCTCACCCTCTCCACCCTCCTTTCAAGCCCCCCCAGCCCGCGGAGCCGTATCCTGAACATGTTCCCGAGCAGGTCCCCTGTGCTGATGTGCTTGTCCGTCTTCTTGATAAAAGTCAGTCTGGCGCTCTTGATGCTGAGATTCTCGATGTCCCTTTTCCCGGCATTCTTCACGGTCAGGTACTGTGTCGTAACCGCGTTCCTGTCCTTCAGCCCCGCGAACCCTATCTCCCTCCGCGGCACGCCGAGCTTCCCGGCAATCTCCTCCACCACCTCCTCGGTGTTCCTGCCCCTCTTCTCGAGTATACAGAGCGCGTGCTTCCCACTGGTTCTCTCCACCTTCCCTCCCCTGGAAGCAAACCTCCTCAGGAACTTCGGTTCTATCACCTCTTCCACGCGGAAGTCCTCCGGTCCCTTCAAGAACCGCTTGTAACCAGTGTCAAGCCACCTTTCCATTTGAGTGAATTGGAGCTAGTAATTAAAAACGAATTTCCCGCCTCTGTACCCTATACTGACTTCCGAGCCTTCCCTTATGTCCCCGGCCGAGAAAAGCTCCAACAACGGGTCAATGGCCTTCCCCACCACCCTTCTCATGTCCCTCGCTCCGTATTCCCTGTAGTCCGATTCCCTCAGGACAGCCCTCTCGGCGGCTCTTGACCAGGAAACGCTCACACCCCTAGCGAAGTAAGGCATGCACTCTTCTGTCATTAGCTTCCTGGCAATCCCGGTCGCCACCCCTTCACTAAACGGCCTGTATACGAGCACCCCGTCCATCCTGTTAAGGAACTCGGGCCTGAAGGCGGCTTTCGCGGCGCCCATGTAAACCCCCTCCATCTCCTTGTCAGGGACCTTCTGCCTCCTCTTAAGATCAAACCCCACCCTTCCCCTGTACGCGCCCGCCTCCTTCGAGCCCAGATTGGATGTGAGTAGTATGAGCGAATGCCCGAAATTCACAGGCTTCCCTTTGTTGTCGCGCATCACGCCGTCATCGAGAACCCCAAGCAGGATGTTCTGTATGTCAGGGTGGGCCTTCTCCACCTCGTCCATGAGCACCACGGAATTCGGCGTTGACCCGACAGAATTGGTAAGCAGCCCGCCGTCATCATGCCCCAGATATCCGGGCGGCGCCCCGATAAGCTTCGCATATTCATGCGATTTCTGGTACTCCCCACAGTTCACCCTCACCGGTCCATGGAAAAGCCTGCCTGCCCTTGCAGCCGCGTTCGCGGTTCCTGTCTTCCCCACCCCGGTCGGTCCCATGAGCAGGAAGCACCCCACCGGACCAGCACCTGGTCTGAGACCGCGAAAGTCCCTCCTGACCGCCCTGACAATCGGCCCTATGGCATGGTCCTGCCCGATTATGTCCTCATAAAGCCCGCTCTCGAAAGCAGCCAGGTCCTGTTCCACAACTCTCCTACTGCGCGATTTTCCGGACTTTACGGCAGCGCCCCGCAGGGGTATCCTGACCTTTTCTATCCTAAGCTGGGGGTTCACTTCCACGCAAGCACCGTATATTTCATCCATCATGCCCCCCACATCGAAACCGTATTCTTTCGATGCTTTTTTCAGTCTCGGCTCGACGACCCCATCAAAATCAGCATCCATGCAGGTCCTTATTACTGCTTCCCTGTATTCTGCCGCGGTCGGCACGCCGTCGATTTCGAGGACCTCCACTCCGGCTTTTCTGTCGAAGGCATTCACGACCAGGAACTCGTCAATGAATTCGAAATACTTCGCTATTAAGCCTTTCTGGAATTTTTCCATTGCATTAGGAATTGGAGCAAAAACTTAAGAAATCTTATTGAGGTTTTTTCCAGAAAAGGCCGCTCAGGGTTTCATCCACTCAATTTCGTAATACTCCTGATCGGATTCCGGGAGCTTTATCTTCTTCAGGACGTAATATGTTATTGCTGATTCCCTGTCCGTGATGGAAAGCAGCAGCTCCAGCCCCATACTGTTCGCCTTCTTGAGCAGGCTCGCGAGCTCCAGCCCCCCTATCATCTCGTCCTCGGCCACCGCGGCCAGCAGGTAGCGGGGTTTGTCCTCCGGGGTCTCCCTCACCCAGTCGCTCCCGCGTTTCTTCCTCCTGTACGCGATGAAGTCCGCGGGGTAGTTAATGAAGTCCTTCCCGCTCAGCTCGGGTATGCCCAACAGGAAGGTCTTCTTGACTCCGTGCGCCACCCTCACGGCCCGGGCCCACTCTGATATCAGCAGCTTCTGCTCCTTTGGGAACACGTGCAGGACGTGCCTCGAGTGGACGTACTTCCCCTCCTTCGCGGGAGAGGCTCCTGGGAAGTATATCCTGAAATGTGAGCCGAACTTGAAACCCGACTTCACTACGTAGCCGCGCAGCCTCCAGTCCTCGTACACCTCATATATCTGCCGCGCGTACTCCCTCCTTTTCTCCACCTGCCTTAGCAGCTCCCTGTGGCCGAGCGCCTTACCCTCCAGCGACTCGACCCTTAGGGAGGCGTGCTTAGAGAGGAATATGGCTTCGAAGAAGTCCAGTACCAGCAGATTCCCCCTATCCTGCTTATAAACCCCGAACTGCCCTATCCAGTGCTTCTCGAAGAGCTCCTTCCCCACGGAAGGGTCCTCCAAGACCGCATACAAATCGTCCGGATACCACGTGACGCCTGCATTCAGCTTCCCGAATCCCGGGTTCCGGGAAGGGTACTTCTTCATACTCTTCTCCCCCTTGGCCCTCCTGAGCTCCCTGAACCTCTTTATAACCAGGCCACGGTCCCTCCAGTCCCTGTACGCGTTGTACTTCACGAAAAGCCCCTTCTCCTTCATGAATGAGGCCGCCTGGTTGAACCCGACTCTCTCCCCCTTCCCGCCATAACAGGTCGCGTTCTGGAACGCTATCAAATAGAGCGCCTCCTCCGGGTTCAGGAAAACCTTCCCCTTCCTGTAATCCCCGAAATAGTTCTTCCTCAGCCTCTCAACGCCTTCTTCTTCCTCAATCCAGAACCCTTTTGAAGGATCGTAATTCATTGCCAACATGCTGTATTTATTTAAACACCCCCTTCTTAAAGGCACCATGGACAAAAAATTCGTCTTCGCGGATGACGATCCCGGTAGCCTGAGGCTCTACCATACAGTCCTGGAACAAATCGGCTATTCCCCTGAAAGTGGGTACGATATCCGCTATGCCCGGGACGGCAGGGAGGCCCTCGAGCGCTGCAGGTCAATCCGGATGGAAAGCTCCCCTCCCGACCTCCTCGTGACCGACTACGGCATGCCCGAAATGGACGGCCTCGGGCTCCTCAGGGCGCTCGATGGTGAGGGGATAAGCATCCCTCACAGGGTGCTGCTAACCGGCGAAGATGAGGGAAACGAGCATGTAAAGGAAGCCTTGGGAATGGGAGCGGTTTACATCCCCAAGCTGAAGTTCTTCACCATGTTCCCCGCCTATCTGGTGGAGGCTTTCCCCGGCGAAGTTTAAAAAACCCCTGTCCCACAATCCTTTATATGCTCCCCGGAAAGCGCTATTCCCGCTCCATCCCGGTGATAGGGAAGGGCGGCCAGGAAAGGCTACAGAAAGCGAGCGTCATGGTGGTAGGGATGGGAGGACTCGGCTGCCCTGCCTCGCTCTACTTAGCAGCCTCCGGCATCGGGACCCTGGGGCTAATGGACCACGACTCAGTGGATGAGTCGAACCTCCAGCGCCAGATCCTTTTCACCCGGGAGGATGTGGGAAAGCCCAAGGCCCTTGCCGCCAAAATGTCCCTGGAGAAAATGAACCCCGAAATTGAAATCCTCTCCTACCCAGAAAGGCTCGGGAGCAGCACACTCGAAGCTCTCTCCCCCTACGGCATAATCCTCGACTGCACCGACAGCCCGGAAACCAGGCTCCTCCTCAACTCTGCTGCCCTTTCCCTCGGGAAGCCCCTCATCCACGGGGCAGCAATCGGGGAGGAGGGCCGCATGGCGGTCTTCCACGGAAACGGCTGCCTCGAATGCCTCGCCTCCCCTTCCAGCCAGTCCTGCTCCGCTGAAGGGATACTCCCGACCGTGGCCGGCATTATTGGAACCCTCCAGGCACACGAAGCAGTGGGGCTGGCACTGGGCCGCCCTGCCCTGGAAGGACTCCTCACACTCACCCCCGGGGAAGGCTTCAGGACATTCACTTTCAGGAAAAACCCCCAATGCCCTGCCTGCGGAAGCTCTCCCAGGAGAGAGCCGGACATTGAAATCCCCCCAGAAGAAGCCCGCGCATCCAAGGTCATGTTCCTGGACGTCCGCGAAGGCTGGGAGCGCACCATCTCCAACATCCCGGGCTCAATCCACGTCCCGATGGCCTCCTTACAGGAAAAGGCCCCTGCACTTGACCCGGAAAGAACCTACGTGACCTACTGCCAGACGGGCATCCGCAGCATGAGGGCCGCGAAAATGCTCCGGGAGCTCGGCTTCGATACCCGCTCACTGAAAAGTGGGATAGAGGGCTACCAGGAATAGCGGTTGGAATACCTCATGGCCTTCTTGAGGACCCTCATCTTCCCGGGCTTCAGGATAGCCGCCATGAGAAGCTTCATCTTGGTCTTCCTGTCCAGGTTGTCCAGTTCCTTCCCGTTCACCTCCCTCCCCACATTCTCGAGCTTCACATTATCCATCTCCTTGAAATACCCGAGCGCCTTCCTGTACTCCTTCGCCATCACAGGGTGGGAGAAGACCCTCTCCTGAAACTTTCCGGCCTCCCCATCCCTCAGGCACTCCACCAATATGTCAGCCACGTGCACGATAGCTGCCATCCCACCCTTCGTGAGGGGGTTTGTTATCCCTGCCGCGTCCCCTGTGAGGAGAACGTTCCCCTCCTGTATCTTCGTCCCGAAAAAAGGTATTACATACGCCTTCCTCTCCAGGACCTCCCCCCCAATGCCGCGCTCCTCCATGAAACCCTCCAGGCTCTTCATGTCCCCGAGCAGGCCCACGTTCAGCACACCACCCCTCGGAAAGACCCAGCAGTACTCCTCCGAGAAGCGCTTGTCCAAGTGGAACTCCATCCCGTCCCACCCATACCCCGAGCGCACGCGGAACTGGACCCCGGTCATGAGCTCGAAACTGTTCCCGACCTCCTTCGCCAGTCTCGAGTACGGCCCGTCTGCCCCTATCACCACATCAGCATCCAGCTCCCCCGAGTACTTCACCTCCCTCCCCAGCTC
>CAZMBQ010000059.1:0-5299 GCA_964564705.1 uncultured archaeon | reverse complement strand
GAACACCAGCTGAGTTCCTTTGATGATACACAGGTGAGTTATCAGGATCAATCGGAATCAGTAAGAAACTGACTCCGGACTATGCAAGGACTTCGCGCTGCATGGTGAATGGCTAGGCTCAGACACCGATGAAGGACGTGGCAAGCTGCGATATGCCCAGGGTAGGCGCAAGCAGCCCTTGAACCTGGGATTTCCTAATGGGACTCCCCCAAGCACTCCGGATTTCCGGAGAGGGGACGCGGAGAATTGAAACATCTAAGTATCCGCAGGAAAAGAAATCAACTGAGATTCCGTTAGTAAGGGCGACTGAAAGCGGAGAAGGGCAAACCGAACCCTCCCAGAAATGGAGAGGGGATGTGGGGTTTGGACCGGGGCTCGACCCAGCTTCCTGATCTGAAGTCCGCTGGAAAGCGGCGCCATAGACGGTGACAGCCCGGTAAGAGAAGGGAAGAAGGCCGATACCCGGCATCCAGAGTATGGCTGGTTGGATTTCCAGTCAGAATACGGGGGCCAATAACCTCCAACCCTAAATATCGTCTGAGACCGATAGCGCACTAGTACGGTGACGGAAAGCTGAAAAGAATCCTTAACAGGAAATGAAAAGACCCTGAAACCATGCAGTCATAGGTTGGTATGGCCTGCCTTGCCCTCCCGAAGGCAACGAGGGAGGGTTCACGGGTCATACCGTCCGTTTTGAAACACGCGGCAAGGAGTTTATCTCTGTGGCGAGCTGAAAGGCGCAGCGAAAGCGAATCTTCCGCAGCTTCGCAAGAAGCGAGGGAAGTGGGTATGAAAGTGCCCGAGTCACAGGGTTAAGACCCGAAACCCGACGATCTAGCCCTTGGCAGAATGAAGTCCTCCGAAAGGGGGATGGAGGTTCGTTAACGATACTGAGATTCAAATCGTTCGTGCGACCTGGGGCTAGGGGTGAAAAGCCAATCGAGTTGGGTGATAGCTGGTTCCTCTCGAAATGGGTCCAAGCCCAGCCTCGCCGGAGACCGGCAGGGGGGTAGAGTTACTGATTAGGCAACCAAGGGGAGAAATCCCCAGTTACCTTGTCAAACTCCGAATACCCTGCCATCGCAGAAGGCGGGAGTGAGGAAACGGGGTAATCTCGTTTTCCGAAAGGCAGAGAAGCCTGCTCAAGGTTAAGGTCCCCAAGTGTCTGTTAAGTGAGAAAGAGCGTCTTCAACCTCAGACAGTGGGAAGGTTGTCTTAGAGGCAGACATCCTTCAAAGAGTGCGTAATAGCTCACCCACCGAGGTTGGGGGTCTCGATAATGGACGGGACTAAACAGGCCACCGATACCTTGATGCACCCCAGCAGGGGTGTAAGTAGAGAGGTGTTTTGCGAGGGCAGAAGCCTGTTCGTAAGGGCAGGTAGACCTCGTAAAAACAAGAATCTTGCTGAAAGTAACAGCGAAGTAAGGTGAGAATCCTTACCACCTAAAGGGCCAGGGTTCCTCAGCAACGATCATCGGCTGAGGGTTAGTCGGTCCTAAGGCCGCCCCTAACAGGAAGCGGCCGAAAGGGAATGCAGTTAATATTCTGCAACTGGAAGGATACGAGCGGCGACGCAAGTCCGGTTCCTGACGCTTCGGGATAAGCCATGCGCAGCGATGCGTTTAACCGGTAAAACCCCCTGAGTATCTTAATGATGAGAAGGAGGTGAAGCCGGGAAGGCCATTGGTTTGGCCTATTCCTGGAGCCCGTGAAAAGGGAACCGGAAGGGATTCCTTCCATCCGTACCGAGAACCGTCTCTGGTGCCCCACGCTGAAAAGGCGAAGGTGTGTTAGGAGAAATCAGTCCAAGGAATTCGGCAAATTAGCGGCGTATCTTTGGTATAAGCCGTGCCTACTGCTCCCTCCCAGAGGGAAGAAGTAGGTCGCAGTGACAAGGAGGATCCGACTGTTTAACAAAAACGTAGGGGGCTGCCAGTCCGAAAGGATGAGTATAGCTCCTGAGGCCTGTCCAGTGCGGGTGTGTCAAACCCGGTTCCAACCGGGCAAAGCCCCCGTAAACGGCGGCGGTAATTTGCTTGGTCCACTATGAGCGGACTTATCTGAACTTTCTCTAAATACAGTATGTAACAAATTGAAAGCAGATAAGTCCGCTCCCCAAAAATAAAATATGAAATTGGAGACTTCAGTTAAGATACAATCGAAGAACTTGAAATTAAATAGTAATATCGCCTATCTATCAGGTGCAATTCATGATGGGTGTCTTGTAAAACGTAAAAAAAATGAATAGATATGACATACAATTTTATCAGAAAAATAGAGAATGGATCGAAAATTCAATCATTAGAAGACTAAACGGATTGGGAATAGAAACCCCAATCAGGGGTCCATGGAAAAAATGTTATTATCTTAAATTTGGAAACAAAATGTTGTATAAGACACTTGAAAAATACATGGATACTGTTCCAAAAAATCCCAGATTTCAAATATCTTTCATTAGGGGATTTTGGGATACAGAAGGTTCCTGTCCCCACGTTGAGAAATATTTGGCAGGTGAGAGAAAACGCAATAAAATACCACCACAAATAGGTTTTCACCAAAACGGAACTAGTGAACTTCTGGTAGAAGTAAGAGGTATATTAATGAAGTATGGGATACAATGCAGTAAAATCAGCGGTCCAATTTCAAGGCCTGTCAATAAGAAGCCTGAATTTAGATTCTTTATCTACTCGACAAACAGAATTAGAAAGTTCTCTATGCTAATCAAACCAGAACACCCTGAAAAAGCAAACAGATTAACGCTCCTATTTGGGAATGTGGGCCCAGCAAACCGCAGACTCTGACCGTCTTAACAAGCGGTCATCTGACTCCCGAAATGATGGGAACGCTTGAGACACAGGTAGCGTAAAGTTGCTTGTCGTTTTGGACAAAACAGGCATAGCCATGCGCAATCCCTTGTCGATTAATTGTCGACCTGCATGAATGGCTCAACGAGATCCTCACTGTCTCGGACTGATACCTAGTGAAATTAACGTCCTGTGCATACTCAGGAGTCTTCCAGAGGGACGAGAAGACCCCGTAGATCTTTACTACAGTCTGTAGTTGTGGTATAGGAGCGGTTGTATAGAGTAGTTGGGAGCGCAGCACCCATTTCGTAAGGAATGGGGAAGGCGAAAGTGTAACACCAACCTATCGTTTCTATACTGCTTACCCCTAGATAGCATGACAGCCAGAATTTTATCGATGCTGTCGTTCTAAGGGACGGGAACAGCTGCAGATGGGTAGTTTGGCTGGGGCGGTACACGCTTGACAGGAAATCAAGCGTGCCCTAAGGTCTCCTCAGATGGGTCAGAAATCCATCGTAGAGTGTAAGCGCAAAAGGAGGCCTGATAGGATCTTGGACAACAAAGGATCCTAACGCGAAAGCGCGGGCTAGCGACCCCCTGTGTCCTCATTATTGGGGGCCAGGTTTGCCAGAAAAGTTACCTCGGGGATAATGGAGTCGTGGCGGGCGAGAGTTCCCGTCTGCGCTCTTGGTTTCTCTCTTTAAGACCAAAAGCACAAGCGCGTGGAGAATAGATCGACCTCGTACATTGCTTCTCCGCCGTCGGCTCGGCTCATCCTGCGCGTGCAGCAGCGCCCAAGGGTGGAGGTGTTCACTCATCAAAGAGCCACGTTAACTGGGTTAAATACGGTGCGAGCCAGTATGGTCTTTATCTTCTGGAAGTGTGGATTGCCTGAGGGGAAGATTCCTATAGTACGAAAGGAACTAGGAGTCGTGGCCTCTGGTGTGCCGGTTGTGGAAGCATCGCCGGGTAGCTACGCCATGGCGGATAAGCGCTGAAGGCATAGGTGAA
Source organism: uncultured archaeon (assembly GCA_964564705.1). Taxonomy (GTDB): domain Archaea; phylum Aenigmatarchaeota; class Aenigmatarchaeia; order QMZP01; family QMZP01; genus BS750m-G81. The sequence goes on along the minus strand of CAZMBQ010000059.1, from coordinate 1,482 downwards.
GTGGTCGCATGTGACCAATTCACTGCCCAACTAAGCGCGAAGCCGCCCCCGAAAAGAGGCAGTCGATGCCCGAACTGGTAGGCAACTATCGGTGAGGGTAGGAAGGTCCCGTAGACTACGGGTTTGATGGAACACGGGTGTAAGCACTTAGGCAACGAGGTGTTCAGCCCAGTGTACCCAATCCCCTGACGTCCTTGGTTAAATGATAACTCACCTGTTTATTCTTTTTTCACTGTAACGGCCAGCCGTGAGAGCACTTCCCGGACATTTCGGTCCTGGCCGAAAGATTGCAGGATCCTTTTTAAGCCATCCTGCAACTAATAATCATGTTCGATGACGAGAAGATAAGCCTGGACAGGAGCACTTTCAGGGTCCTCTCTTCAGACACGAGGATACAGATACTCAAGCTCCTGGGGAAGAGGAGAATGACGCTTTCGGAAATGTCCAAGTTCCTGAGGATGTCCGTCTCGTCCGTGAAGGAGCACCTCGACTCGCTCTCCCAAGCAGGGCTTATAGTCCAGATGGACGAGGGCAGGAAGTGGAAGTACTACGAGCTCACGGGAAAGGGGAAGGAGATAATAAGCCCGGTAGAGAAGAGAGTTTTCATCGTTCTTGGGGTTTCCGTATTGGCGGCGGTTTCGGGACTGTACGGGCTCGTGGGGAAGCTTTCCCCTCCCAGGTTCAGTGTGGCTGAAGGCATGCTCGTGAGAGAGGCCGCGCCCGTTTCGCAGACCCTTCCGCTGCCGCTCCTGGAAATAGTGGTCGTTGCGGCCGCTTTCTTGGCCGCGGGTATCTCAATAGGATACCTCTACACGAGAATGAGGCGCCCGGGAGGGATTTAGCATGGGAATAGCTGGAATAAAACCAAAGAAAAGATGCGAGAGGTGCGGGGAACTTTTCGAAGTGGGGGCGCAGATACCCATCTCCCACTACAGGGAATGCGGAAAGGGAAAGAATAAAAGACTTGGCCCGAAATAATAACGTGGTTCTTCATGCCACCCAACCAGAGGCCGAGCAAGACAGATTACTATCTCAGCATAACCAAGGAAGTCTCCAGGAGGGCGACCTGCCTCAGGAGAAGGTTCGGGGCTGTAATAGTTAGCAATGATCAAATAATAACCACCGGCTACGTGGGCGCGCCAAGGGGCGCGACAAACTGCACTGACCTGGGCACGTGCCTCAGGGAGCAGATGAATATCCTGCCGGGCGAGAGGTACGAGCTCTGCAGGAGCGTGCACGCAGAGTCGAATGCGATAGTGAACGCTGCAAGGGCGGGGGTGAGCGTCATGGGTGGAACACTGTTCCTGTACGGGGAGAACGTGAAGGACGGCTCAGTGGCAGAGGCAAGGCCCTGCAGGATGTGCAGGAGGCTCTTGATAAACGCCGGGATATCCAGGGTGGTGGTCAAGACTCCAGAAGGCCACAAGGAGCATGACGTCCAGGAATGGGTCAATTCGGACGACCTGGCCGCGGGGAGCGCGG
>CAZMBQ010000058.1:0-5354 GCA_964564705.1 uncultured archaeon | reverse complement strand
AGAATAAACACCTTATCAAAGGGTGATGTAATTAGCTTGAACGATAAAATAAACACTATTTCGAATCTTAAAGAAATCGATGATAAAATTCAACTCGACTTGTTATTGATAGAATTTTACACACTATATAGTCTTGATGGCTGGCTTCTGGAAAGAATTTGTGGTGAGTCGGCTATCAGATAGAACAGTCATTGTATTGGATGGACGCTCATCTATTAACCACGTCCGGAATGAAAAACAAAACATTGTCTACAAATCTTCAGAACCCGATCCCGACCTTCCGGCCCTCGAATTCCAGGCTGCCCCTCAGGGACCTCATCCCGCCCACCGAAACTCTGGAAGAGCCCGTGGATTCTCTCAGGTTCTTCTCGAACCTGCCCAACACAAGTGCTGTCTTGGGGTCTGTCTCGAGGAAGAGCGAGATTTTCTCGTCCACCTTCAGGCCGGCCTTTTTCCTGAGCTCCTGTACCCTCCTCGAGAGCTCCCTTACGAGGGCCTCGTCCTTGAGGACCCTGCCGATCGCCACCCTCCCGCCAGGGAATCCCTTCCCCTTTCCGGGGAATCTGGCGAATACCGCCTCCTTGGCATTGCCCATGCTTTCCACAATACCCTTGAAGGCCCGGAGATCCTCCTTGCAGTCCACGAAAACCCTGTCCACGGGCCACCTGAGCTTGATTTTTTTCTCCTGCCTGAGGGAATGGAGCGCTTCAATGAGGCCCTTCGCGGCCTCCATTCGCTTCTCCAGGGAAGGGTCCATGCGGGACTTCTCGGGAGCGGGCCAGGGTTCGAGGTGGACGCTCTCCTTCCCGAACATCTCGGTGTAGGCCTTTTCCGAGAGGAACGGGGATATGGGGGCGAGGAGCCTGAGCGCCCTTTCAAGCACGTAATTCATGGCCCACTGGGCAGCTTCCTTGTCCGGGCCCTTCCTGAACAGGGAGACCCTGTCGCGCACGAGCTTGATGTACCACCTCGAGAAGTCGTTCAGCACGAAGTCCACGAGCGCCCTTCCGGCTAGGTGGAAGGCGAATGACTCGATGCTGGAGGTGACTTCCCTGGTAAGGGTGTTCACCCTCGAGATTATCCACCTGTCCTCCACGGCGAGACTGCCCGCCTTCCCCGGGCCCCCGTAAGTCCGGGCAAAGAGGCAGGAGTTCCAGAGGACGTTGAGGAACCTCTCCAGCTCCCTGGCGCCCTCCAGGGAGAACTTCTGGGTGTCCCAGGGGGCCACTTCCGAGCAGTAATAGAGCCTGAGCAGGTCAGAGCCGAGTTCCTTGTGGGCTTCCGCTGCCCAGACCACGTTGCCCACTGATTTGCTCATCTTCTCGCCTTTCCTGTCCAGTGTCCAGCCGTTCAAACAGACGGTCTTGTAAGGAGTCTGCTCCATGACGGCGTGGCCCGAGAACATGAGGGTGTAGAACCAGCCGCGGGTCTGGTCCTGGCTCTCGTTCACCATATCCACGGGCCAGAGCTTCTCGAAAAGGGCCTTGTTCCTGAAGGGATATCCCAGCGAGGCCCAGGGTGAGATGCCGGAGTCGAACCACACGTCCATTATGTCCGGGACCCTTTCCATCTCAGAGCCGCAATCGCACTTCAGCCTTATCCTGTCCACCACGTCCTTGTGTAGATCCAGTTCTGCGGGGAGCCTGCTCGCTGCCTGCTCCCTGAGCTCCCTGGAGGAGCCCACTACCTTCCTGGAGCCGCACTTACCGCACGCCCACACGGGAAGGGGGATCCCCCAGTAGCGCTGGCGGGTGACTGCCCAGTCCGGGGCGGTCTCGAGCACCTCGCTGAACCGCTCCTTCGCGAAAGCGGGGAGCCAGTTGACCTTCCCGTTCTCCTTGAGCATCCTGTCCCTGAGGGTGTCTATCTTGGCGAACCACTGCCTCGACATGCGGTAGATGAGCGGGGTCTTGCATCGCCAGCAGAGCGGGTACGAGTGGGTGACAGTGCCCGAATGGAGAAGGTGCCCTGAGGCTTCGAGGTCCTTGATTATCAGGGGGTCCGCCTTCTTGACCTTCATACCCGCGTACTTGCCCGCATCCCCTGTGAAGCGGCCCTGGTCGTCTATCGGGCTTAGGAAGGGAAGGTTGTAGTGCTCCCCCACCCTGTAGTCCCCGAGGCCCGGGGCCGTGTGCACCAGGCCGGTGCCCGAGTCCATTGTCACGAAGTCCTCGAAGACGTCCTTCCCCTTGCCGATCTTGGATGCGCTCCTCTTCTTCAGGAGCCTTATAGAGAGGATGACGCCGTGGAAGTCCTTGTCCGCCTCCTTCTGGAGCGGGGTGTCGAGGACACCGGAGTACTTCCTGCCCTCGAGCCTCTTCCCGGGGAACTTCTCGAGCACCTTGTAACCGATCCCGAGCTCCCCGAGGACTTCCAGCCTTTTCTCGGCGAGCACCAGACTGCCCGCCCCTGTCTCCACTTTCACGTACGCCTCCTCGGGGTGGACCGCGATGCAGACGTTGCTCGTGAGCGTCCAGGGGGTGGTGGTCCAGACGAGGAGGGAGGCATCCTCGCCGCGCAGGGGGAACTTTACAAAAATGGAAGGGTCCTGCACGTTCCTGTAGGAGTCGCTGACCTCGTAGCCGGCCAGGACGGTCTCGCAGTGGGAGCACCAGAATCCGGGCTTCTCGCCTTCCACTAAGAGGCCGCGCTCCCACATCCTCTTGACAGACCACCAGCCGCTCTCGAGGTAGTAGTTCCTGTAGGTAAGGTAGGGCTCGACCCAGCCCCTCCAGGCCCCGAGGTTCCTGTAGAGCTCGATCCAGGCGGGCTTGTTCTTCTCGGCGAGCTTCCTGCACGCACTGACGAACTTCCCCACCCCGAGCTTCTCTATGTCCTGCTTGCTCTTGATCCCGAGCTCCTTCTCGACCGCGTTCTCGATTGGGAGGCCTGAACAGTCAAATCCGGGCTGCCACCAAGATGAGAAGCCTTGCATGTGCTTGAACCTGCTCCAGACGTCCTTGAATGTGGTGGTCTTCACATGGCCCACATGAGGGACGTAGTTCACGTAAGGCGGGCCGTCCAGGAGGTAGAACTTGGGCTTTTTCGGGTCGAACTTCACTATCCTCTCGGGGATTTTCCTGGCCTTCCAGTAGGACTGAATTTCCTTCTCGACTTCATGCGGCTTGTAGAGTCCCATAATCATTATACCTGCCCGGGTGAAATAAATATTCGACCCCGCAGGAGGAAAGGATAAAAAACTTCCAGGCAAAAGAGAAGCAGGGCTTATGGGAGACTGCGGGGTTCTCGGTTTGTACAGCACGGATCCCAGGACACTTTACAATGAAATCTGCGACGGCCTGACGGCGATACAGCACAGGGGGCAGGACGCCTGCGGCATCGTGGTTGAGGGGAAGTACGGGTTCCTTGACAAGAGGGGCAAGGGTCTGGTCAGGGACGTCCTCGGAACGAGGGAGGGAAGGCGCTTCAGGGGCAAGGCCGGAATAGGGCACGTGAGGTATCCCACGTTCGGGGGGGCCGTGGCGGGTGCGGATAGCGACCAGATAGCGCAGCCGCTTTTTGACGACGCACCGCTCGAGATTGCAATGGCGCACAACGGGCAGATAACCAACACGGCAGAGCTGAGGGAGAGGATACTCGCCAGCGGGGACAGGATAACCACACAGGTAGACATCGAATATGGTATGAGGATGTTCGCGAGGCAGCTCTACGAGATATCCGGCGGCAGGGGGGTGGAGAGTGCGCACATCCGGGACGCTGCAGCGGCTTTCATGGACGATGTGGAGGGCTCCTATTCGGTGGTGGGGATGGTGAGGTCCAAGGAGGGCGGGGAGTTCTACCTCTTCTCGTTCGCTGAGCCGAGGAAGGTGATGTTCTCCTCTGAATCAGTTTCCTTCGACGCCACGGGATACGAGATGGAAGGGGACGTTCAGGGAGGCGAGTTCATAATTGTGGACAGGGGGGAGGTGCACAGGGAAAGGCTCATGGATAAGGATCCGCGCCACTGCATGTTCCAGTATATCTATTTCGCGAGGCCTTCTTCTGTGATAGAGGGCGTGACAGTGTATGATGCAAGGAGGCGGATGGGCGAGGCCCTTGGGAGGAAGGTGGCTGATAAGGGGATAAGGCCCATGAGGATATTCGGCTTGCCTGACAGCGGGCTTTCCTACGCGAACGGGGTCTCCGCTGTCCTGGGCGTCCCTGACATGGATGCAGTGGACAAGAACCGGTATGTGATGAGGGCCTTCATCACGCCCGCGGCCGAGCGTCCCAGGGTCCTTACCCAGAAGATAAATCCTGTCAGGAGCCAGGTGGAGGGGCAGGACGTCCTGCTAATAGACGACAGCATTGTGAGGGGGGAGACCGCAAGGGCCAACATAAGGCTTTTCAGGGAGGCCGGGGCGAGGTCCGTTCACCTCGCGGTCGCCATGGATACCATAAACTCCTGCTATTACGGGGTAGACATGGCCAAGAATAACGAGTTCTTCGGGAGGGGAATATCTGACGACGAGATAGCAGAAAGGCTGACTGCAGACTCGTTCACCCACCTCGGGATACCGGGAATAACGGACGCGATAGGGCTTCCCCTCTGCTCTGGCTGCATTGCAGAAGGGACGTACGCGCATGACGTCACCAGACTCGCCAGGAACGCGGGCGGGGACAAGAGGGCTTACGAGTGCTGACCGCGCCAATTTTAATAACCTTTACAAGGTGTAAGCATGATCTGCCTCGGGATAGAAAGCACGGCGCACACCTTCGGGATCGGCATCGTGAATGAGAAAGGGAGAATCCTTGCAGACGCCCGGTCCTCCTTCAGGCCACCGAAGGGCTGGGGGATAAAGCCCATGGAGGCCGCGGAGCACCATGCGAAGGCGGGCGAGCGCGTCCTTGCAAGCGCGCTGGAGCAGGCCAGTCTGTCCCTGGAACAGGTGGACGCGGTGGCATTTTCCGAGGGTGCTGGCCTTCCGCCTTGTCTGAATGCTGGGCTGGAGTTCGCGAGGTCGCTCGGGAAGCCGCTCATCCCGGTCTGCCACCAGGTCGCGCACCTGGAAATCGCGAGGCTGTTCTCCCGGGCAAGGGACCCGGTCTTCCTCTATGTCTCAGGGGGGAACACCCAGGTGGTCTCCCTGTCTTCGGGGCGCTACCGCGTCTTCGGGGAGACCCAGGACATCGGCCTTGGGAACGCCCTGGACAAGTTCGGCCGTGAGGCAGGCTTCGGCTTCCCTGCCGGGCCGAGGATAGAGGCGCTTGCGAGGAAGGGCCGCTACCTGGAACTGCCTTACGTCGTGAAGGGGATGGACCTCTCCTTCTCGGGCATACTCACCGCGGCCTTGAACAGGCGCGGGAAGGCCGGGCTGGAGGACCTGTGCTTCTCGCTCCAGGAGACGTTCTTC
>CAZMBQ010000057.1:0-5391 GCA_964564705.1 uncultured archaeon | reverse complement strand
CCGCTACAGCTACACGCTGAACAATCCGTATAAGTACACGGACCCGGATGGGAATTATGGAGTTCTTGCAACTGCAGGAATTAATGCCGCTATAGGTGCAGTGATATCAATTGCACTTCAAATTCCCACAGGACAGATAGATTTTGGCTGGGTTGGTGTTTCTGCGGCTGGAGGAGCTGTTGGTGGCGCATTTGCAGGTGCTTATCTCAGTGCCTTACCAGCAGCATCGGGGGGTTTCATCAAAGATTTTAATTGCTGGAGGCAAACATGTAGCAAGGAAACTTATCAACACAACAGTAGTAAATAGTGTTGAAAGTGAAGTGGGTATTGAGAGTCCACCAGGTTCCCTTGACATAGGATTTGGAATATTGGAAGGAGAATCACTTGACACTCTGTTCACGCCCCCCAATATACAGCTTGGTCCCACACTTGACCTCGAGACGATGACGTGGATTGACCCTAACAAGGATGATTCAGATTTCGATCCAGGAGTTGATGTGAAAAGACTAAATAATGACTTGTTGAACAGTAACTTAGCTCCTCCAGTAAAACAACCATCATTTGAAGGTGCAGGAGGATTTACAAGTGGAGGTGGTTGGTTCCCGTATGGAGGAGGAACAACAGACCTCGCCACCGGGGTGTTTACACCCTTTATATCCCAATAGCAATCATCTATCAGTACCGTGATTACATGAATACCGATAAAAAGAAGATCTCGTTTTCGGAGGTAAAATTATTCTTTTTTTGTTAATAGTAATATCTGCTCTCACAGAAATATGGGTTATAAGGAAAATTCGCTCTCATTGAATACCAAACCCCGCTTTGCCAGAAGGCGGACAATATAGTATTCTCTATTAGGTTCCTAAACATGAACAAAACTTTTTTAAACCTATGAATCCATATATAGCTATGGATATATAGGTGATATTATGGTAAGTCAATCAAGTATTCAGAAGAAAAAAAATGATGTGGAATGGAGTATGGAGATCAACTGTAAAGTGACGCATTACCCGAGGCTGGACACGGTAATCATGGTAGCAGAAACACTCAAAAAGATTGGTCCATGCACGAAAACAGAACTTTCAAGAAAGCTCAAGAAAGAGGTTATGTGGCCAACACTCACAGTGATTCTAGACTATTTCAATACCATGGGATTCATCATAAAAAGCAAGGACGGTCACATTGTCTGGATATACAACCCAAAAATGGTCGATAAATACAAAGACATGGATGAACTTAAATGGAAACCGAAATAATTTTCAGTGACAAGAAATTGAAGGAAGAATATGAATCATTAGGAAAAAACGAAGAGTTCAGCTGGCTTCACAAAGCATTGACAAAGGCGTTCACCTTGATATTGGAAAATCCAGGAATTGGAATACCTCTCAAGAAGTATCGGATTCCGAAGAATCTGAAGGATGTTGATAACCTCTGGAAATATGACCTCCCAAGCGGGTGGAGGCTCATCTATTCATTGGGTAAGAAAGGGATTACAGTTATAGCACTTATTCTTGAGTGGTGCGACCACGATTCCTACCAGAAAAAGTATAGTGGTAAGAAGTAATAGCATACGAACAATCCGTATAAGTACACGGACCCGGATGGGAATAACCCTGTGGCGATTGGATATGGGGCATTAATTGGAGCTACAATTTCCTCTGTGGCACTATCAATAGACGTTTCTCAGAGAGATATTACGCTACCTATGAAGAAGTAGCTCTAAACCTTGGTGCTGGAACGGCTGGTAGTGCAGCTGGTACCTTTGTTGCAAGCGGGTTACCATCAGCTACACCGCTTTTTGCAAAAAAATATTAGTGGTTCAGGGATTCGGATTCTTGGTCACCACTGATATTCAGGAAATTTATGGATTTTTAAAGGAAACTGATAATAAGGGATTTACTAACATCGATGAACGAATCAATGTTCCTGGAAGAGATACTATCATTGATCCCACCACAGGAAAGACTATTACCAATAAAGAAAAAGAGTGTGGAGAGGTCGATACTTCTATCAATCTAAAAGATAAAGGAATAAATGAACAACTACAGAACAATAACCTTGTTTCCACACGAACCATTACGAATCAACAGTAAGGAGGACCCTTAGCAGGATTCTTTACAGAGGGAATTGGCACTGATTTCTTGTTATTTTTTACTATGATGGGGGGGGGATCCAAGGGAATAAGAACATATAGACATTACAATAGAAATCATCATTTTACTTTTGGTTGCAGTTTTTCTTGTGTGGAATCACCGGAAGGAAAAGAGAAGAGCAGCAAAGAAGAAGTGATCTGAGGTCGGATTCTCTCTAATGTATTAAAAAGGCAATAAAAAACAATAACAATTCAAATAGGCGAACCAATAATTAACATAGCGAAAAAAAGAGTAACCTTCTATCTCGATGAATCCGTGTATGAAAGATTCAGGAAAATATGCGATAAGCGCGGATTAAAGATATCCAAAAAGGTCGAGCTGCTGATGGAGGAATTCGTCAGGAAGGAGGGGAAAGATGTCTAACGTGCAGGTTCCTGAATGGAAATCATACCCAAAAAGCAGCAACCATTTGCAGCTACATGGCCATGTTTCCTTCCAACGTTCCCCGATATTTCATAGAGAAAACGCCGGTCTATTGCCCTGGCGGCTGAACCGACTATTTATGCTCCCTCCCAATAATATACCATGAAGTTTCTCCTGGACACGAACTTCCTCCTGATACCCGCACAGTTCCGCGTGGACGTGTTCTCGGAGCTCTCCAAGTTCGGCAAGCCCGAGCTCTACACGATAGACCTCGTGCTCAAGGAGCTCGGGAAGATGCGGTCCAGGAAGGCCCGCCTTGCCCAGGAGCTCCTCGCGAGGGAGAAGGTCAGGGTCCTCCACACAGGAGGCAGGAACGCGGACTCGGCCCTGGTGAAGGCCGCCTCAAAGGGCTTCGTGGTCTGCACACAGGACCGTGCCCTGGCCAGGAGGCTCAAGTCCCGCGGCACCCCGGTGGTCACGCTCAGGCAGAAGAAGTACCTGGTGATGAAATGAGGGCCAGGCTCAAGTATTTAAAAATAACCATTTCCTATTAAATAAGTGATTCAAGATGGCGCTTGACCTCCCACTGATGAACCTCCCCCCTGAATTCGAGCTCCCCGTGCTCGCGGGCGTGCTCGCGCTGCTCTTCGCAGTCTATTTCATCCTGGCAGTCCTGAAGAGGCCCGCAGGCAACGAGAAGATGCAGGAGATCTCCCTTGCGGTGAGGCAGGGGGCGATGGCATACCTGAAGCGCGAGTACTCGACCATAGCCGTCTTCACCGTAGTGATAGCTGCCCTCCTCGGATACTTCATAAGCGTCCCCATGGCAGTCACCTTCCTGGGGGGCGCATTCCTCTCGGCCCTCGCTGGCTACATTGGGATGGCCATTTCGGTCCGCTCGAACGTCCGCGTGGCTCAGGCAGCTTCCTCTTCACTGAAGGACGCTCTGGACGTGGCATTCAAGGGGGGCGGCGTGACCGGCTTCTTCGTTGTCGGCCTCGCGCTCCTGGGAGTCACGGGCTTCCTCTGGCTTTACGAGGACCCCATCCTGCTGGTGGGCTTCGGGTTCGGCGCCTCCCTGATCTCCCTATTCGCGAGGATAGGCGGCGGCATCTACACCAAGGCAGCGGACGTCGGCGCTGACCTGGTGGGCAAGGTCGAGGCAGGCATCCCAGAGGACGACCCGAGGAACCCCGCTGCAATAGCGGACAACGTCGGCGACAACGTCGGCGACTGCGCGGGAATGGCGGCAGACCTTTTCGAGACCTATGCCGTCTCGGCAGTGGGCGCGATGCTGCTCGGCTTCCTGATAATGGGCCAGCAGGGGATAATCTACCCCCTCTTAATAGGCGCCGGGGCGATATTCGCATCCATAATAGGGAGCTTCTTCGTCCGCGGAAGCACGATAATGAGGTCACTGTACACGAGCCTCCTCGTCTCGGCCGGGGCAGCGGTGGTGATATTCTACCTCCTCCTCGAGCCCCTGAACATCTTCCTCTCCGCAGTCACCGGCATAGTGATAGCCCTCCTCCTCTTCGCGATAACAGAGTACTACACCTCCAAGAAGTACTCCCCCGTGAAGTCAATAGCAGCTTCCTCGGCGACTGGTCCGGCCACGAACATAATAACCGGCCTCTCCGTGGCCATGAAGAGTCCCTGGGCCCCTGTCCTGGTGATAGCCGCGGGCATACTAGCCTCCTTCTGGCTCGCAGGCATATACGGTATAGCCATAGCGGTCATGGCCATGCTCTCCCTTACAGGGATAATAATAACCATGGACTCCTACGGGCCGATAACCGACAACGCAGGAGGAATAGCGGAGATGGCCGCGCTCCCAAAAAAGACCCGCGAGGTCACGGACGCCCTCGACTCTGTCGGCAACACCACCAAGGCAGTCACAAAGGCCTTCGCGATAGGCTCGGCCGCCCTCGCTGCGCTCACGCTCTTCGCCGCATACGTCCAGGAAGTGGAGATAGCCCGCGCAGACATCCTCGGCATCCGGGAGCCCCTTGTCTTCTCCCTAAGCGACCCCCTTGTCCTGGTGGGCCTCTTCATAGGCGGTCTCATACCCTTCGTTTTCTCGGCCCTCCTCATGTCCGCAGTGGGGAAGGGGGCCCACTCGGTTGTGGAGGAAGTGAGGAGGCAGTTCAAGGACGGACTGATACTCAAGGGCAAAAAGAAGCCCGATTACGGGAAGGCCGTCGACATCGTGACAAAACGTTCCCTGAGGGAGATGGCCGTCCCTGCCCTGATAGCGGTGGCTTCGCCCCTCCTGGTGGGCTTCCTCCTGGGCCCCCTCGCACTAGGAGGCCTCTTGATGGGATCCATAATAACCGGCCTCCTGATGGCCCTGACCCTCGCGACAGGAGGCGGCGCCTGGGACAACGCCAAGAAGTACATTGAGGACGGCAACCTGGGAGGCAAGGGCAGCGAGGCGCACAAGGCCGCCGTGGTGGGGGACACAGTAGGCGATCCCTCCAAGGATACTGCCGGCCCGGCCATCAACCCCCTGATAAAGGTCATGAACACGATAGCGATAATCTTCATCTCCCTAATGGTGATGTTCTCCCTCCTCTGAGGCAGCCAGGCTTTTTTATTCCGCCCATTCCAAATATTATCCATGGCCGAGCCGTCCAGGGAGGAGAGGGACTGGAAGGAAGTATCGGGGATAATGTTCCCAAAGGTACGGGCCCTGAAAGGGAGGATAAGGGACTACTCCTACCGCAGCAGGGAGGAGTCCGTGGCCACGGACGAGAAGCTCGCCCGGCTACTAGTGAAGAACATAACCCATTCCAAGGACCTCCTCTTCTCGATATCCAGACTGGCCTACACCCTCCACAAGGGCGAGGGGATACTCCCCCTGGCGGACAGGATA
>CAZMBQ010000056.1:0-5412 GCA_964564705.1 uncultured archaeon | reverse complement strand
TCTTTGCCAGGCGGCCGAGGATCTCGTATGCTTTGCTGGAGCTGATCCTTGACCTCCCTATTATGGGCCCGGTGGTGGACTGTCCCAGGTCCAGGAGAGCCAGGTACACCCTGGCCTCCCCCTCTGTGAGGCCGATCTCCAGGAGGGCGGGCTTTATCTCCATGTGCTGTTTTTGTTTTTCTTCCTTAAATGCTCCCCCCTGAGGGGGATGGAGAGTTTATCTCTTTCCCTGAGAGGGAATAAGCAGGCAGGGATGCCTTAAGGAGGTGATTGCCATGGCCGAAATAGTGAGCGCCGAAGTCTACTCGCTGCCCGACAGTATGGAAGGGCTGACAGAAGAGAGCTTCTGGAGGCTACTTGACTGGCAGACCGGCTCAGCCAGGATCGGCCGCGTGAAGAAGAGATTTGAAGCCGGTCTGTTCGAAAGGACAGGCTACGATGACGGCCACAGGCCCACTGGGGCAGAGGAAAGCGTGATAGATGCAGGGAAGCGCTTCCTCGTCACGACCAGACCCACGACAAAGACGCCTGCATATGGTGACGTTGTTGCCGGCTTCTCGGCATACCTGGACTTCCTCCTCGAGCAAAGGGTCGGGGAAGAGGCTCTCAGAAGGGACGTTCTCATGCTCGACGGGGAGGTGTATGTCTCGCTCGGCCTGCTCGAGGAAAAGATGCAGTCCCTCAGGGAGGAGTGCCTGAGCGGCAAGGACGGGGTGAGCCAGAGCGTGAAGGGCTACCTGAGCAACGGCGAGCTCGTGGAACCGGATGGATCTGGTCCGGGGTTCCTGGCCATAGGGATGGGCACGGACTACGGGCCCCTCACCTCGGAGAACGGGGAGTCCTACTGGATAGCTGTGAACATGCTGAAAGCCTGGAAGCCGCTTGCTGACGGGTTCAAGGAAGAGGTGAAGGAGGGGTCACTCAGGCTCCTGGGCGGCGAGCCCGACAGGCCCGTTGCAGTGAAATACCCCTTCGGCGGCGTGGTCTTCTACCACCACCTGGAGCCGAGGCAGAGGGTCGCATACGGCAGCGTTGTCAGCAGCTTCGACCATCCCGGCCCTGCGAAGCCGAGGAAGGGCTCCAAGATGGGCGACTTCCGGAAGATAAGGATGTACGTGGAGGATCCGTGCTTCCTGGAGCAGAAGGAGCTCGTGGACAGCGGCTTCGCCCGGGACTACATGCCGAAAAAGAGGGGCGACCGGATACTGGCAAGGATCGAGGGAGTCCAGGACAGGCTCAAAAGATACTCCGAACCCAGCAGCTCCCTGGAGCAGAACTTCTATGCCCGGCGGACTTAGCCGCCCCTATTTTTTTGGTTTTTTTCGTTCCGCACCTCTAAGTTGACAACACAAGAGAACCGGTCCCGAAAGACCGGTTCCACTGGCCCAAGGCTCCCGGAGACCTTGCCACTGAGTGAACGTCAAGAAACCGCCTTGGTGAACCCTATGATGAGGCCGAACACGAGCGACCACAGGGCCGCCATGCCCACCTGGTGCCTTTCCGGCAGGCGGAAGGTGAGCGTGTGGACGGGCAGTCAGAACCACAGGAACGTTAATCATGCTGTCGTCATCCCACAAAGCTCCACTCCCAGAGTATGAGGCTGTCCTCCAGCCTGTGGAACGCCATGACCTGCGGGCCCACGAAGGCATTGATGAGCAGCGAGAGAGCGAACGCGTTCCCCACCCCCTTCCGGGAACCTGGGGAGCATTCACCTCTTGGCAGTGGTTTTATATTGGAGGAAACGTTTAAAAGCGCGCCCCCCTCCCAGGAATTTAAGGCAGCCGCGCCAATTATTCACCATGGGCATGAAGGCCATAACCTCCGCTGTCTCGATGGTGATGATGCTCGCAATCGTAGTCAGCATTGTAGGCCTTTCATACGGCTTCATAGCCGGTTACTTCGGCGTGGTTACCAAGCCCCCGGGCGGCATCCTCTGCGGCAACGGCTTCTGCGCAGGGGACGAGTACCCCGCGATATGCCCGCAGGACTGCGACCTGGACGATTACTATTACTCGCGCTATCACTGCTACAAGGAAAGCTACACTCCCTCCTGTGAGAAGGCCGAATGGGGGAATGAGCTCTTCCTGAAGATCAACGGCAGTCTTTACACTTATCCGAATACGAGCCTTTACGCGATATCCTACGAATCGGATGGGTTAAAGCAGTGGGGCCTCATGTTCCTGCCCAGGGGCACGGGCACCTATCCCTTGGTGGTTTTCGCACATGGCGGAACGCAGGGAGTGCCCGAGGTATCCCTCATGTACAACTTCGACATCGCAGAGAAAGGCTACATCGTCCTCGCCCCGTCCTACAGGGGCGAGCCCCTGATCCAAGATGACATCGACGCAATCGAGGTGGTCGACTCTGATGGGAATCTCTTCAACAATCAGTCAGAGGGGGATCTGGGCGACCCCTCTGAGGTGCATGACGTCCTCAATCTCATCGAGTGTGGGAAGGGCCTTCCAAAGGCCGACTCCAGCATATTCGTGTACGGCTCCTCCCACGGAGGCCTGCACGCCCTCCTCGTCCCCGAGAGGATCCAGAAAATAAACGCCACCGCGATCCTTTACGGCTGGCTGGGGGGCCTCCCGGCTTACAAGGAATTCCTCAAGGACCCTGAGGCAGCATCTGAAAGGATATTCACCCCGGAATTCCGCGCCCTTGCCCAGCCAGAGCAGCTCGCCTGGATAAACAAGATGGACCCGAACGTCTGTCTTGACGACCTCCAGTCCCCTGCCCTGATAATGGTGGGGGATCAGGACGCCCCCTTCATCTACGACACGAACGTCAATCTCGAGTCCGAGCTCCTGTCCCTGGACAAGGATGTCCAGCTGGTAGTCTTCAATGGAGAAGGCCACTCGTTCAACTGGTACGTGAACTCTTTTACCCGGTCCCAGGCCTCCAAGGACTCCTTCGACAATCTGACCAATCACTTCGAAACGAACATATAGGCTTTGCTTGTGATTTTATAAAGGTCAGGCTGCCCGGAACCGATGGGAAACCCCCCGCGCCCTCATTTAGCTGTGCTCCTTGCACCGCAGGCCTCGCACTTCATTACCATGTACTTCCCGTCCCTGCTTATCCGGGTGTCGGGCTTGCTGCACTCCTCGCAGAGCACAAAGCGCTTCACGTAAGACTCCACCTTCCCGTCTATCGTGCTTGGCGTGAAGACCCCCAGGAGGAAAAGCCTCTTCCCCGAGAGCTCTCCCTTAGTGGCCAACTCCTTCAGCAGGAACTTGATCAGGTGCGCGGGATCCCTCCTTACCGCAGAGGCTATCTCGGTTATGTTCACCACGATCGTCCTCCTCCCGGCCGGCTCCACCACGGCCTTCGGAACCTCGAACCTTTCCCCTGACTCTGACCTCTTTGGGACGGCCATCATCCCCCTGTCCAGCAGCCTGTCGTAATCCATGTCCACCACCTCGTTATTTTGGACTTATTATTTAAAAGCTGCCCCGCACCAGAAGCCCGGAGGAAACCCCGCGGAAAAAAAATCCCGAAATGTTTATATAGCAAGAAGCCCAATATATATCACCCCTTCGCCAGGGGAAAAAACCCAGAAACAGGCTTTAATTCAGCGCCAACTGAATTAAAGTTCGCCTAAACGCCAATCACCAACTGAATAAGGAACAACTTATTCTGGAGTATATTTGGACGAATATACTTAAATGCCTTTCGCTGCCCCAAGACATATGCCCCAACATGTATATTGTCCGGGCCTGCGGGAGGGTAAAGATAAGGAGGGACAAGAATGGAAGGACAGAACGTGCAAAACCTTTTCGACAAGAGCTTCAGCGATGCCTCCCCAAAACCAGCGCAGCGCTCCCTGAACGAGAGCATACAGGACGAATTCGGCCTCGACGCAAAAGAGGCAAGGATAGTGGTGCTCGGCACAGGAGGAGCAGGCAACAACACGGTCACGAGGCTGTACGAGATGGGCGTCAAGGGCGCGATAACAGTGGCAGTCAACACCGACGCAAAGCACCTCTCCGTCAGCAAGGCGGACAGGAAGCTCCTGATAGGCAAGGACCTTACCAGGGGCCTCGGAGCAGGCGGCTACCCCACAACGGGAAAGAAGGCAGCCGAGGAGAGCGAGAAGGATCTCAGGGCACTCCTGAAGGATGTAGACATGCTCTACATCGTGGCTGGCCTCGGAGGAGGCACCGGAACGGGCTCGGGCCCGGAGATAGCGAGGATAGCCAAGGACATGGGCGCGATAGTGATAGGATGCGTGACTATGCCCTTCAAGATAGAGGGCGGCAGGATGGGCAAGGCAGAAGACGGCCTTGCTCACATGAGGCAGGTCTGCGACACCGTGATAGCGATAGAGAACGACAAGCTCCTCGGGGTCGCCGGCGATCTACCGCTCCAGCAAGCATTCGGCGTGGCTGACAACCTCATATCCACCATAATCAAGGGAGTTACAGAAACAATCGCAACCCCAAGCCTCGTGAACCTCGACTATGCAGACGTCAAGACCATAATGCACTCCGGCGGCGTCGCGGCAGTCGGGTTCGGCGAGTCCGACACCAAGAACCGCGCAGAAGAAGCAGTCACCAAGGCCATGACCAACCCACTTCTCGAGGTGGACTACACAGGCGGGACAGGCGCTCTCATACACATAACAGGCGGGAGCGACCTCAGGCTCGACGAGGTGAACATGATAGGGGAGTTCGTTTCAGGCAAGCTGGACAGTGAAGCCCAGGTGATCTGGGGCTCCAGGATAGACCCCGACTTCAAGGGCAGGATAAGGGTGATAACAATCGTCACTGGAGTGAAGAGCCCCTACATCCTCGGCCCCGTGGCACAGGAGGAAGCTGAAAAGGCAAGGCGGTACGAATCAGAGCTCGGGATCCCCATGGTAAAGTAGGGGTCCCCTCTCTTTTTCTTTTTTTTTCTTGTTTTTATCCCCATAGGAATGAGAACAGCGAAGCCAGCCAATAGAGCGCCGACCCCACCACGCCCTCGAGCAGCTGCAGAACGAGAGCACCTATCCCCGAGATGAGCAGGAAAAGCGGGCTGAGCACGAGCAGCAGCAGGACGCACACACCCAGGACGAGCGCGCCCTTCAGGCTCCTTTTCGGGGAGTGGAAGAAAGCGAACAGCGAACCAGTCACTATCCCCGCCATGTGCGAGATGTTCGCCACATCCGCAAACTCGGCTGGCTGGAAATGAACAGCCAGCGCCTCGAAGACAGTGAAAGCCACCGCCACTATCCCGAGCGGGAGCGGGAAAACGTATATGTACACCTTCCTTATCGGGTTCAGGAACATCGCCGCCCCCATCAGGCCGAACATCGCTCCAGAGGCCCCAACCACCCCCTCGGTCGAGGTGAGCATGAACGCGAAGTTCCCGAGCAAACCCGCGGCGAAATAAACCGAAAGGTACCACTGCCCCGGGACCTCCCTCTCG
>CAZMBQ010000055.1:0-5440 GCA_964564705.1 uncultured archaeon | reverse complement strand
CACCGCTATATAATGTGGGTTTTCTGATTATTTAGACACGCCTCACGGCATGTTCTCGGGGGTCAGTATGCTTCCGGGCTCGGGTTTCTCGAACACTGTCCCGTATTCCCCGGACTCTGTCTTGAAATCGCCGTTTTCGTATATGGTCACTTGCTCTGGGTTGTGGAAGTGGTAGTGGTTTTCGGTTATGCAGCCGGCAAGGGTGGCCAGGAGAGGCGGGCCGAGAATGGATAGCGCTCTTTTCCTGAATTCCATGCTTTTATTATGGGTTTAAGTTTTAAAAGTGCCGGTGACAGATGGCTGGCCCGGTTTTCGGGGGAGGCTTGCACATGCAGGCGCATGTCGCTGTTGCAGTGCAGCAGTATTTGCCTTCAATATCAATACCATCGTGGGAGTAGTCTACCTCCACTCCCCATCTTGATCACCGCTATATAATGTGGGTTTTCTGATTATTTAGACACGCCTCACGGCATGTTCGCGGAGGTCAGTATGTCTCCGGGCTCGGCCGCCTCTAACCCGGAAGGGACGCTCTGGCCTGCCGAAGGTATCTGGAGAGAATTCGCGAAGCTCCCGCCGCCTATTGCCGCACCGACCGTCAGGAAGCAGCCCACGGATGCGGCCGCGCCTGCCAGGGTATAGTATATCTGGTTCATGGAGCCTATCGAGTCCGCGAGCTCGGAAGTCGTGCTCGCTGCGCAGATAGTGTCCCTCCTTCCCTTCAGCTCCTCAATCTTTGCCACGGTGTTCCCCAGTATGGGGAACAGGAACATGGACACGCAGGAGGTCACGAGTATGCCCCAGGAGCATAATGGGCAGGGCCAGGAACCGAACATCGTATCGCAGCCCGGGATTGCGCAGCAAGCGCAGACCGCCACGGTCATGCCGGCAAGCACGAGGAAAACCGTCCAGGCAGCCTTTTTTTGATCCTCGAACTTCGATATCCTGTCGTCAAGGTCGTTCCGCTTCTTCTCGCAGGATACCAGGGCGCCTGACTTGTTGAGCGTGAGTGTTAAGTCCTTCTCTGCCTCGAGGTGTGTGGTCACCCTGTAGTTGTTCTGGTAGTAGCTTGCCGTGAGGGTGAACCTGGCTGTCTTCTGCTCCTCCTTTGGGACAAGGCCGCCCCCGCCGAAGCGGGACTGTCCCTCTATCCGGTCGAACAGGATAGCGCACTGGACAGAGTCGTGTGAGAGCTGCGTGCACTGGGAGCCTATCGACACCTCCTCCCCGTCGTATTCCAACAGCGCCTCGCTCACCTTTGTGCCATAGGGCGCGTTGGTTATGTTTATCGTGAATATGTTCGGCTCGACGAACACGCAGTCCCCGCCGGCGTCAGGAGGCATTATCTCGCATCCGACCCCGGGTTCCAGGTCGGTCACGAATGTCTGTATCGTGCTGTTGTCGACGCAGAAGCTCTCCGGGTCTGCTCCGCCGGGCACGCACACGCTGCTCGGGCCGTACAGTCCTGAACACCCGCAGTCTATGCAGCAGTTCTCAGCGGTCTCCCCGAGCCAGTACTCGCACCCGTCAAGCCCGCAGTGGGAGACGTGGTTTATCGTGACGTTCGCCACGGCGGCTGCCAGGTCTTTTGCGGCGAGCTTGGGGCCGTCGTTGTATTCTGCCCTAACTGTTATGGAGTTGTCGATTAGCGTGAGCGAGGTGGTGTTCGCGGCTGAGATGGATGGTATCTCCACCTGGCAGGAGAGCTCCATCTCAGAGCCCTGCTGCGGTTCGGGCGTGCACCGCACCTCGCAGGGCACGGTCCCGTCCCAGAGTTCGCAGGAATAGGGGCTTCCCTGGAGGGTTATGCCGTGTGGGGGTATCCCCTCTATCCGAGCGCTCACGTTCAGCGTGTGTGTGACTGCCTGGTCAGTGAATGTCCTGGTAGAGGTGTCGTCCACGACGAGCTTCAAGGCGTCCTTGTCATAGCACGCGTCCTCTGGAGAAGGGTCGTTTATGTTTTCCGTGCTGCAGAACTCCCCGTCAGGGCATCCGCAGTCGTAGCAGCAGTTTTGGTAATTCTCCTCAGGGGAGTCGCAATTGAAGTCCCCGCAATAGTACGCACCGAAGGAGTAGGAGGGGAGGGATGCCTCGAGAGTGTCGCTCTCAAGAGAGGGACCGTCGTTGTACGTTACCGGGACCCTGATGAGCGGCTCCACTGAATAGCTCTTCAGGTTGTCGTAATTCTGTATTGTCAGTGTGGCGGAGCAGTCGCCCCCGCTGCTGTCCTGGGAGCAGGACAGGGAGCAGGAGGCAGTGCAGGTTTCGTACCCGGAAATGCAGGCAGGGGAGCAGCTCTCTGTGCCCAGGCTGAGCGAATCGGGCGGAGAGAGTATCTCGTATTCGAAAGTCAGGGCATTGCCTGAAGGGCTGTAGACAGGAAAACTCGCCGGGGTTATGTTCCTGAACAGCACGCTCGAGCCGGATGGTTTTGACCTGCATTCGCCCGTGTCCGGGCCCGCCCCGCTGGCGATGTCGCAGTAGCTTCCCGTGGAGCAGCCCGCATCATAGCAGCAGTTCGAGGAGGATTCCCCAAGCTCGGGCTCATATATTCCGTCCCCGCAGGTCCAGGAGCCCACTGTTATGTCGTCGAACCCCACTCTGAGCGGCTCCGAGGCCTGGGAGGGGCCGTCAAGGTATCTCACATCAAAGGTTATGGAATTGTCCGAGTACACGAACGTGCCCGCGTCGCAGTTGGGATCCGGCGGGACCGTCACGGGGCACGTGTATGTGTCGCCCGAGGCAGTGCAGACCAGGGAGCGGGACTGGCCCCCGTCAAGGACGTAGGACTGTGAATCCAGGGAGAGGCTCGAGGGCTGATTGTTCATCCGGAGGGTGATTGTTATGGTGTGCTGCTGGTTGCAGTTCGAGACGGTCGTGCTCGTGGGTGGTATCACCTCGAGGTTGGGCTCTGCCCTGCAGAAGTCGAAGTCGCAGTATCTCGCGCCCGAGCACGGGACGTCATAGCAGCAGTTGGATTCGGTCTCCCCTGGTTCGATAATCCCGTTCCCGCACATGTACGAGGGATTCTGGTGGAGGGTTACCCCGCCCGTGAGGCCGGGAGCCTCGGGAAGCACGGAAGTGAATTCCCTTGAGACAGAGGTGATGGCGCTTCCCTGTATCAGGGAAGCCGAGAACGTGGGAGGAGCGTCAGAGGCGAGCACGTTCAGGCTAGAGGCGCCCTGGAAGTTGGCTGATTGCAGGTTAGAGGCAGGGAGCATGTACTCGTCCTTGACGTAGTCCTTCACCGCGTTTGCGTTGTCTATGCTGGACACTGAAACGTCCACTGAAGGCGCCTGGGACGTGTAGTGGATGAATGTGGTCGAGCTTTCCCGCTTGACGGTGTGCCAGGAGAGGAGCAGGCTGCCCCCTCCAGGACTGTTCGTCCTTATCCCTATAATCATGTTCGCTGTTTGGGGGTAGCCGAAGTCCTTGTCCCTCATGCTCGTCCAGGGCAGCGAGAGTTCCAGCTCGTTGTCTGTGAAGGGGTGCGTCTCGGGCTGCACAGAGCCCGCACATGCCTGGAAGCCCAGTCCCCTGCACCTGTAGAGGTAGAGCGAATCGAGCTGGTGCTTGCTGCCCAGTTGGGAGGTGTTCTTCAGGTTGAGGAGGATGTTCTGGTGCTGGGCGTCGGGCCGTATGTCCCCCAGGTCAAGGCCGTCCACTATCCTCGGGAGCGTGGCAGAGTCCACCCTGCTTCCTCCCAGGTAGATGTTAACCTGCAGCGCCTGGGCTGCGGGTATGCTCATCACCAGCCATGCGGCGATTGCCGCTGCTATCACCCTGGGGTTCATACCGCCTCGATCATCCTCCTCCCGCAGCTGTCCAGCAGGGAGCTGAATTCCTCGCCCACCACCAGGGACATGTACGCGTTTGTGAGGGATTCCCTCTCGCTCCTCTCGAGAAGCTCCCCACAGTCGTCCGTGCACTGGATTATCTCGGGACTGCAGGAGGACTTCTGTATGTAGCCGCTCCCGTCGATGCAGACTGCCGCGGCCGTGGCAGGTCCCTCGGAACTGGGCACGT
The DNA here is from genome assembly GCA_964564705.1 of uncultured archaeon. Classification (GTDB taxonomy): domain Archaea; phylum Aenigmatarchaeota; class Aenigmatarchaeia; order QMZP01; family QMZP01; genus BS750m-G81. The sequence goes on along the minus strand of CAZMBQ010000055.1, from coordinate 1,417 downwards.
AGTAGTGGAGCGTCGAATCCTCTTCGGGGATGGTGAACGCGAATGTCTCGAGGGTCATCGTGGGGATGAGAGCCTGCAGGCTCTTGGCCTGCACCCCGGGGTTTGTCACGAGCGTCTCCACCTCTGCCTCGCCGCCCGGTATGCTGTTGACCGTGATCTCGGAGAGTGTGTGCCCTTCGTACGCGGCTTCGCAGGCCGCGGGGTCGGTCTCGCAGTCAGCCGGGAGCTCGAAGTCATCGAAGTCCACGTTCGTCAAGTATCCTCCTATCCCGCCCCCAGGCCGGCTGAGCGTGCTCACCACCTTCTCGCCGTCTGCCGGGGAGGCAGCGCAGTCGTCTCCCAGCTCCATGAATTTGATAGTCAGCTCGGGTCTCCTGTGCAGGGTTATCGTCTTGGCGTCCCCGGGCTCGATGTCGTCCGAGGACACCGCCTGCACAGAGGTCTCGTAATCGTCCCTGTAGTAGAGCGTGAGCTCTCGGGTGCCGCAGGCCGTCTCTCCTTCCGCGACGCCGCCGCTGTCCGTCCGGCCTATGAAGCAGCCGCCGAAGGAGGCGTAAGCGCCTTCTAGCGGCCGGCCCAGGTGGTCGACCGCTTTCACCCATGCCTGACATCCGGCATCGCAGTGGTCGGTGCGGTTCTCCCATTCCCCGCCACAGTCCCCGGGTATCATCCCGCCGTCGCTGCGCCCGTCACCGTCAGCGTCCAGCCCATTTTCAGGCGTGACGTGGACCTCGGAAGCGATGCTGAACCGGTTGCCGGAAAGCGTGTCCATGATGCTCACTATCGCGGGATAGCGGAAGTCGTACTGCTGGTTGTACATGCCCAGGCACTGGGGTATCTTGAATAGCAGCTTGCTGTCCAGGAGCTGCTTGCTGTTCACTATGGTCACCGGGCCCGGGGAGTCGATGCTGAACCTGTCCGGGACTGCAAGGAGCACGTCCAGTTCCGGGTAGGTCTTCCCTCCCAGGTCCTGGATGGCATAGACCTTTGTTTCAGAGGGGTTGTAGGGCATTTCCTGCCACCAGAGCATGGTCCCCAGGGTGTATTTCACTGCCTCTTCCATGCCCTTGGAGACCTTCTCGGGCGAGAGGTGTATGGTCTCCCCGCAGTAATTTAGTATCCCCACGGTCGGGAGCGTGGATGAGAAGTGGAGGGAGGTTATCGTGAAGTAGTCGAGGAAACGCTCCTCTGCAGAGGCCTTCGCAAAGTCCTTCGCGAAGTCGGTTATCCTGTCCAGGTCAGTTGGTATGCTCAGCCTGTATGGTTGGGCTATCGAATAGCCTTCCACTGTGGTGGGAAGCTTGACTGTGAACTCCACGCGCTTGTCGAGCATGTTCGCGTCCACCTCGAGGCCGGAGGTGTCGAACCTCACGTCCTTGTCAAAGCTCCTCTCGAGCTCCCCCACGCCCTCGAGTAT
>CAZMBQ010000054.1:0-5446 GCA_964564705.1 uncultured archaeon | reverse complement strand
CCCTGGCAGCGCCGAACTCCCCGTTGAGGTACTTCTCCACGAACACCGCGGACCAGTTCCCGTACCTCGGGAAGTCGGCGGAGCGGACCTCCATTCCCATACCCCTCAGCCTCTCCGCGAGCAACACGGCCTGGGTGGCCTTGCCGGAGCCGTCCGTCCCCTCTATAACTATCATTTTCCCCTTCATCTGGTTGCTTATTGTCCACAAGGAATAAATTGTTAGAGGTGCTTCGTTATCTGCTCGAAGACCTCCTCCTGGCTCTTCTCCCCGTCAACCACCACCCACTTCCCCATCACCCCACTCTCCGCGAGCGAGTCGTATATCTTAGCGATCCTGGCCTGGAAGGCCTCCTTGGACTCAAACCTGTCGAGCACGTTCTTCTGGTTTATCTTCCTCCTCACAGAGGTGGACGGGGATATCCTCAGGTAGAATATCAGATCAGCCCTCGGGAAGTCCAGCCCCTTTATTATTGCCATTGCCTTCTCCTCCAGAAGGCCCTGCGCCACCTGGTAGGCGAGCATGCTGGTCACGTACCTCTTCATCAGGACGGCCCTTCCCTTGCCCCCTGCCTCCCTGACGGCCTCCCTGTCCTTGGCCATGTCAGCTGCAAAGAGTAGTACCTGCGATTCGGGGGGAAGCTCCATGTCGCCCCTCAGGAACCTCCCTATGAGGCTCCCTATGGGCTTGCCCGTGTCCGGGTAGGAGTAGGAATCCACCTCCCCCCTCTCCCTGAGGAAGGAAGAGAGCCTGCCTGCCTGCGTCTGCTTCCCAGCCCCGTCAATGCCCTCCAGGACGATCCTCTTGCGGAGCATAAGGCTCATTCGCCCCTGATCACTTCCAGGAGCTGGGGGACCATCCTTTCAGGCCCCCCGAGAACATGGAACTCCCTGAGTGTCCCTTTTTCCCTGTAGTAATCAATAAGCGGCTGTATCTCCTTCCTATATATCTCCAACCTGCTCCTCACGACCTCCTCGTTGTCGTCATCCCTCTGGTAGAGCTCGTCCCCACACTTATCACACTTCCCCTCCTCCTTGGGGAGCAGGGGGGGCATGTGTATGTCCCCCTCATGTATGTCCGCCACATTGTAGATCTCCCCGCACTGCCTGCACACCCTCCTTCCTGCTATCTTCTGTATTATTATACTCTCCTTCAGGACTATGTTTATCGCCCTGTCCACATCAGTTATCCCCTCGAGAAGCTCTGCCTGCCTGAGCGTCCTGGGGAACCCGTCCAAGATGAAGCCCTTTCCCGCGTCGCCCTGTTCCAGCCTCTTCCTGAGCATCTCCGTGATCGTCTCGTCCGGGACCAGGAGGCCTTTGTCGCTGTATTCCTTCACCTTCTTTCCCAACTCTGTGCCTTCCCTGACTTCCTTCCTCACGAGGTCGCCCGTGGATATTTGCGGTATCCCAAGCACCGGGGATATCCTCGATGCATACGTCCCTTTTCCGGCCCCGGGCGCACCCAAAAAGACTATTCTCATATTAACTCTAATCTTTGAGCCGAAGGTTTAAATTTATTCTTGCGACTCTGCTACCCTGTCCACCTTCTTCCAAAGCTCCTCCAAACTCCCCTCGTTCCGTATCCTGAAGTCCGCGTGCCTGAAGGTCTCCCTGAAACCATATATCTCCTCTTCCCTCCTGTCCTGCTCCCTGAATTCCTCCAGTGTCCGGGGAGTGTCGCTGTACTGCGCCCTCCTGAGCGAGCGCTCGAAGCGCTTGCCCTCCTCCGCTTCCACCACGAGCAGCCTGGTTTCGGGATAGGTCTTCTTCAGCAGCAGATACTCCTCCACCCTCCTCGATGAGCCCACCACCACCTTGCTCCAGCGGCCGTTCTTTATCCTCCTCACTATCTCCTCTGCAGTGAATGTGTTGCCCCTCTCGAGCCTGAGCTTCCTCTTCTCCCCCCTGGTGACCAGCCTCCCCTCCTCCCTCAGCATCTCCTCCATTATCTCGGAATGGTCGAGAAGCCTGAAGCCGTGCTTCTCCACCAAGCGTTTCGACACCTCCCCCTTCCCGGAACAGATGAGCCCGGTCACGATGATTATCCTCATGCTCTGCCCGCTTTCATGAACCCCGCCAGCAGGGCCTCGAGCTGTATCTCCTCTGACCCGCCCTGGTTCAGCCTGAACTCGGCCTCCCCTGTCCTCTCGAGCAGCTCGAGCTTCCTCTCCTCAGGGACCTCGAGCGAGAATATCTCCCTGTGTATCCCTTTCACGATGTCCTCCCCGGAAAGCCCCTGGTTCACCAGCATGTCGTACAGCATCTTCCTTGCCTCAGGGAACTTCCCTCCCAGGGCAGCGGCAAGCATCTCCTTCACCCTCTCCGGACTGGCCCTGGAGGAGACCTCGTGCACCACCTCCCTCGTGACCTCGCCAAGCGCCGAGGAAGCCTGGAGTAGGTTGACGGCCTTCCTCATGTCCCCTTGGGACACCTCGTAAACCGCCTTGAGGCCGTCTTCCGTGGCCCTGAGCTTCTCTCCGTCCACTATCTTCCTGAGGTAGGGGAGCACGTCCTCCTCCGAGAGCCTCCTGAACCTGAACACCGCTGTCCTGCTTTGTATGGGGTCTATTATCCTGGAGGAATAGTTGCAGCTGAGTATGAACCTCGTGGTCGCCGAATAGCGCTCCATTGTCCTCCTCAGGGCCTGCTGCGCCTCGGGAGTGAGCGCGTCGCTCTCGTCCAGGAATATTATCTTGAAACCTGTTCCCAGGGACTTCACTTTGGCGAAGTCCTTTATCTGCCCCCTCACCACCTCGATCCCCCTGGTGTCAGAGGCGTTCAGCTCGAGCAGGCTCTGCCTCCAGGTCTCCCCAAAGATCTCCTTGGCCGCAGCCATTGCCATGGTGGTTTTGCCTGTCCCTGCCGGGCCCGCGAAGAGCATGTGTGGTATGGAGCCCTCCCTGACCCAGGATTTCAGCCTCTCGACCACGTGCTTCTGCCCCGCCACCTCCTCCAGCTTCCATGGCCTGTACTTCTCTGTCCAGACATCGAGCATGAGAATCTTTTAATTATTCAGTGTAAGGCTTAAAAATGAGAATCGCGATAACCGGCACCCCTGCCACGGGCAAGACATCGGTGGCCCGCGCGCTTTCGGAAGAACTATGTTTCCGCCTGGTTGAACTCAACGCGCTCGCAGAGGAGAAGCGCCTCTACTGCGGATATGACAGGGCAAGGAAGGTCAGGATAGTGGACCTGGAAAGGCTCGGGAGGGAGGTGGAAAAGCTTCCCGGCGACCTGGTAATGGAGTCGCACTACGCGCACGAGATGCCCTGCGACCTCGTGGCTGTCCTGAGATGCGGGATCGCGGAGCTGAGGAGGCGAATGGAGGCAAGGGGCTGGTCCAGGGGCAAGGTGGAGGAGAATGTCCAGGCAGAGATAATGGAGGTCTGCAAGTTAGAGGCCCTTGCCTCAAGGAAGAAGGTCCTGGAAGTGGATGCCTCAGGAGCCCCGGAAGAGGCCGTCCGGAAGATAGCCGCATGGGCAAGGGAGGAAGCACGCTTATAAGCACACCTGCTTTATGTTTCTCATGTTCCTCCTCTTCCCCATATGGCTTACACTCATCCTCCTGGTTCTGGGCTGGGCTCTCGCGGGCCTCCCTGGGGTGGTCGCAGGTCTCTTGCTCTCGGCCGCCTCCCTGGTAGCCGCCTACAGGCAGTCAGTCCGCCTTCCGCTAAGGCTTTGCAATGCGATCCCACTGGAGGACAGCAGGGTCCGCAGGATGGCCGAATACTTCTCACACGAAGCCAGGATGCCCGCCCCCGAACTCTTCCTATGCGACCTCAAGGGACCGAACTCCTTTCCTGCAGGGACCCCGAAAAAATCCGCGATAGTCCTCACCAGAGACGCCCTGGAGCTGGAGAAGAACGAGCTCCGCGCAGTCCTCGCCCGCGGGATAGCCCAGATAAGGTCCGGCAACGCCCTCGCGTCCGGTATGTCCGCAGTCATCGGTTTCGCGGCCTCCTGGCCAGCCCGGCGCCTCTATTCCCGCATCTACCAGAGCCCCCCTGTCAAGAAGAGGCATGTGATTCTGATAACGCTCCTCGCCCTTCCCGCAGCCTTCCTGGTGAAACTCGGGGCCCCGCGAAAAAGGCAGATGGACGCTGACTGGCAGGGCTCTCTCCTGACCAAACGTCCGGAAGCGATGGCATCCGTCCTGAGGAAAGCCTGCGCGCCCTCCAATGAACCCTGGCCCGCTGCAATGTCCCACCTCTGGATGTGCAGCCCCCTCAGACAAGGGTGGTTCGATTCTCTCTTCAACGCCCACCCGGGCGTCCAGCAGCGCCTGGAAAGGCTCGAGGTAATCCGCGTGGCCGAGTAGCTTATTAATTTCCTCGGACATACTCTATTACATGCTCGTAGAAAAGGCCCTCCACTACTGCCGTTCCATACTACAGAACGTGTCCCGCTCATTCGCGCTCACCATCCCTATGGTGGAGAAGAACATAATCCTCCCAATCCTGGTCGGGTATCTGGAAGCGAGGATAATGGACAGCTTCGAGGACGAGAACCCGGGAAGCCCTGTCCCGCGAAGCCACAGGATAGAGAACATCAGCCGGGTGCTGTCCATAATCAACGACCCCGACAGCCCTGAGGCAGAGGGCCGGATGAGGGAGATAGAAGAGAGTGCAGAAGGCCTGATACTGAACCCACACTACCTCGACCTTACAAGGAACATGGACAAGGTCATGGCCCTCCACCGGACAATGGACTCCCACGCAAAGTCCACGATCTCCCTGTGGTTCACCAGGATGGCTGAAGGCATGCAGAAGTATGTGGGTAGGAGCATAGAAACCTTCGACCAGCTGGACGAGTACTGCTATTACGTGGGAGGGACAGTGGGCGGCCTCCTTACCGACCTCGTGATAGAGAACACGAAGAAAGCCACTTCAGAGCAGGCCAGGATCATGCGCCTCAAGACAAAGGACTTTGGCCTCTTCCTCCAGAAGGTCAACATAATAAGGGACTTCAGGCAAGACATCCTCGGGAACGAGAAGATATTCTGGCCTCTCCAGGCCTTCAGGGAGCAGGGACTCACTCCTGCGCAGGCGCTCGAGAGGAGGAACAGCGGAAAGTCTCTTGCTGTCCTGGACAGGATGGTTTCTGATGCGGTACGCCACGTTCGCCACGTGAAGCGTTACCTGGAGGCCATACCCTCGGACTATCCTGGCTACAGGAAGGCCTCTGCTATAAACTTCCTACTCGGCGCAGAGACCCTGGAAAGGGTGCGCAACAACCCGGAGGTGTTCTTCGGGCCCAATCCGGTCAAGGTCAGCCCTGAAACCAGGGAGCGCATACTCGCCGACCCGATCGGCTGCCTGGAGAACGTCTAACCCAGCAGCCTTCCCAGCTCCTTTAATATCCCTTCCCTGTGCCCTGCCCCGACCACTGCGACTATGCTCTTGTGCCTCCTGCTCAGTTCAGCGAGCCTGGCTGCCATATGCCTGTC
>CAZMBQ010000053.1:0-5482 GCA_964564705.1 uncultured archaeon | reverse complement strand
GAGTTGGTGTTCTCCCGGGTTTTTATGCCCTCCCAGACGCTCCTGCGTATTATCCTGAAGTTCGCTGAGAAATCATGCAGCCTTATGCCGGTGATGGTGGGGATGATGCTGTTCCCAAGGAGGCTGGCAAGGCCCTTCATCCGCGTCCTGTTATTAGACTTCTCATACGACCCCCCCTTCTCGTACCTGCTCCCGACCACGAGGTCGAACCCCTCCTCGATCTTCTCCACAAGCCTGATCATGTCGTCCACGCTGAAGGACATATCAGAGTCCGAGGAGAGTATGTACTCCCCCCTCGCGCTCCCGTACCCGACCCGGAGAGCCGCCCCTATCCCCTCCTTCTTCTCCTTCTCGATTACGCGGATGTTTCCGTATCCCTTGTTCAGCTGCCTCGCAGCGTCCGCTGTCCCGTCGGGGGACATGTCATCGACCACGATGATCTCCCCCCTGATGCCATGCCTCTTCAGGAAGGACTCTATCCTGGGTATCATGACCGCGATGTTTTCCCTCTCTTCATACGTCGGCAGGACGACCGACAGCCTAATCCCTTCCGCCATAACGTTACACCTCTTATTAACGCAAGAACAAATTAAAAACATGGCGCGCATCAAGCCGCTGCACATGCTGTCCGCGGTAACCCTGGCCTCCCTGGCGCTCAGGCTGCTCCTCCTGGCCGAAAAACCAGTGGGCCTGGACGAGATCCACACCCTCATCATAATAGGCCTGCCTCTCCAGGAAGCCCTCGATTATGTGGCAATGGTGGGCTGGATGCCTGCCTATTTCCTCCTTGCCTGGGCAGCAGAGCAGCTCCTGTCCCTCGGCCCAGGGATAAGGCTAATCTCGATCCTATTCGGTACCCTCACGATACCCCTGGTATACCTCCTGGGCGAGCGCCTCCTCGGCGCCAGGGCGGGTCTGGCAGCATCCTTCCTACTGGCCATCCACCCATTCCACATAGGCTATTCCCAGTACATGAAGGAATACGCGATGCTGATATTCCTATTCGCTGCTTCTTGTCTGCTGTTCCTGAAGGTAATGGAAGCCCGGGACAGGCGGATCTGGGCGGCCTTCACGGTCCTGAATGCCCTGATGTTCCTCACACACTTCCTCTCCATCATCCTGATAGTCTCCCAGTTCGCTGCCTGGATTTTCACCGGAGCCCGCAGGAAGTCCGTTGCCATTGGCTTCCTGTCCCACGCAGCCGCTGTCCTCGCCCTCTCTTTCCCCTGGCTCCTCAAGCTCTTCTCAAACCCCGTCGTCCGCGATTACGGCGGAGCCTTCGACTACGACCTCCTGAGAATCGGCTATGTGTTCTTCAAGCTTTCCATAGGTGTGAATGTCTCGGGTTTCCTGTCCTGGGTCCCTGCTCTCTTCTGGTTGTCCCTCCCTTTCTTCGCGCTTCTCTTCTTCCTCGGCGCGCTCTCCCTCTTCAGGAGCGGAAGGAAGCCCTTCACCATTGTGATCACCCTGCTCCTCGCCCCGCCCATACTCCTCTTCACGGTCTCCTCCCTTGCTTTCAACGTCTTCAACTACCGCTACCTCTCCCCTCTCCTTGCAGTATACGTCCTCCTGCCCGCAGCCTATTTCGCTGGCAAGGGCAGGCTCCCTGCCCTCCTACTTACGGCCGCCCTCCTACTTGCGGCCGACGCTTACTACTTCAGTGTCATCACCCTTGAGGACTGGCCCGTCCTCTTCGGCATCTGATGGCAAACTATAAAAGCCTTCCAGACAATCTTTATTGGTTAACCGATTTGGTGATTTTTTGGAGGAAAGGAAAGAAGAGGAAAAAGCCCGCCAAGCCCACGAAAAGTACGATAAATCAGGCCTCACCCCTTCCGGAAACAGTCCCAATGAAAGCCCCCGGGAACCCGAAAAGCGCGTGGGAGCCGAGGATATAGAAAGGCTCAGGTCCGAGACCGAATCCAGGAAGCCCCGGTCCGATTACTTCGAAAGGGCCAAGACCCTCTTCCGGGGGGACAGGAAGCGGCTGCTTGTGCTGGCTGCCCTCTTTGTAATATTCGTCCTGGCCTTCTGGATACGCTCCATCCCTGCCCAGTACAACGAGATACAGGCCCTCGACCCCTTTTACCTCTACCGCCTGGGCCAGTACATGTTGGACAACGATCTCCGGCTGCCTGATGTGGACACCTTCCGCCATCACCCGTTCGGATCCATTCCCCTCCAGGACGAGTTCTCTGTCCCGATATACCTCCCCGTCCTTTCTTACCTTGTCCTGGGCCAGTCAATGCCCTTCCTCCAGTGGGCGATAATATACCCTGCCCTGGCAGGGGCCCTGGCAGTGATAGTGATGTTCTTCATAGGAAGGGAGCTGTACGACTACAGGGCAGGCCTGTTCGCCGCATTCTTTCTCGCTACCATCCCGGCCTTCATCACGAGGACATCGGCAGGCTTCTTCGACAAGGAGCCCACATTCGGCCTGTTCATGCTCCTGACAGTATACTTCTTCATCGCAGCCTACCGGCGAAACTCCTGGAAGCTCGGCATCCTTGCGGGTGTCTTCCTCGGAGTGGCGAACATATCCTCGGGAATCGGAAGGTACATATACATCTTCTACTTCCTCTTCGCCATGATAGTACTCCTCCTGAACAGGCACAAGAGGCTGCTCCACTCATACGGCCCTACCGTTGTCCTGGCCACTCTTATACAGTTCCTCGCACCAAAGAACAACATCGGATCCACCTTCTTCTACATGTTCGTGGGAGTCCTGGCCATCCTACTACTCCGATACGTCGTGGAAAGGTTCCGCCTCCTCAAGGAAAAGGACATTAAATACTTCGTCCCCGGGATGGTAGTCGTGATAACAATCGGTCTTTTGATGGGAACCATGTTCTCAGACTACCTATTCCAGCTCCTTGACGGCCTGCTCTCGGTCGCCTTCGTCCTCAACCCGAGCCCTATCGGCTACACAGTGGCGGAGCAGCAGCCCGGCAACTGGGGAAGCATGGCCTCCCTTACAGGACTGCAGTTCTATAACCAGAACTTCCCTCACCTAGGACCCTTCACTGAGACCTTCTACCTCGGGACCCTCCCGGTGCACGGTCTGCTCTCCATATTCTTCCTGATGCTCCTCGGCATCATGATGATAGTCCTGAGGTTCGCGAAAAGGGTTTACAGGGAAAAGGATCTCCGGGACGACGAGATGATACTGGTCCTCCCGCTCCTCTGGGTAATAGCGAGCATGTGGGGCGTCTTCCTGTTCGTGAGGCTCACGTTCCTTTTCGGCCCCCCTGCTGCCCTGATAGCCGGCCTTTTCGCTGCCTGGGGAGTGAGGAAGCTCCTGGACATGCGGGGCCACCCGCGCCTGGGCGGGGCCGCGAAGAACATGCCCTTCTACGTCCTCCTGGTGGCAGCCCTCTTGGTCTTCGTCAACTCCGTCAATGCCCTCAACTATTCGAGCGCTCTCGGCCCCTCCATATGCATAACCAACCCGCAGATACTGATAGACGGCCAGAAATGCCTGGAGGTGAATGATGACGGCAGCATAACCTATGCAGAAGGCCAGCCATGGTACCAGGCAATGGCGTTCCTCAGGGATCTCCCCTACCCCAAGAACGTCCTCACCTGGTGGGACTTCGGCCACTGGTTCAACGCGAGGGGCGAGACCCCTTCTGTCTCGGACGGCGGCAAGGGTCCCAGGCACGAGACCGCCATCTGGTACACCGCCCCCGTGAGCCAGTGGGACGAGTTCATCCCCTACCTCGAGGAATACGAAGTGACTCACATCCTCCAGGACTATACCCTGCCGGGCAAATACGGTGCCATAACCGCGATAGCCACTGACGGCCAGGGCACTGTCGGCCTCCTCCAGCTGAGCCAGGCCGGCACCTTCCAGGAAGGCAACACCACCGTGCAGGAATTCACGGGGGGAGGATTCGCCTTCTGGATCCCCATAACACCCGCCGGCGACCTCGCGGGCTCCCCAATGTTCCTCTCCTCCCAGGGAGGCCAGTACGTCCAGAACGGATTCGTGAACGATGTATGCACGAGTCAGGGGATCCTCCGTGTGGGCGACAGTGCCCCCTCAATAGGCGGCTGCCTTTCCTTCTCCGCAGCGGGCTCCTACTACATACCCGAATCCGCCAAGAACACGATATTCACGAGCCTCCATTTCATGAATGGCAGCGGCCTTCCGGTGGAGAAAGTGTTCGACAACAGCCTAATACAAATCTACGCCCTTAACAACACGCAGGCAGCGTGACTTGGGAATATATTTAAATCATTTCCCCTTCAGTGCTTTTCATGAAAATAGCCCTCGCCTGCTCGGCCGGCGGCCACCTGACAGAGATGCAGCAGCTCGAGGAGGTTTACTCAAGGTTCGACCACTTCTTTCTCACCTTTGAGAGGGAGGACAGCCGCGGCCTCCCAGGGAAGGTCCGCTTCGTCGCGGACCCCAAGAGAAGCCCCCTCAAGCTCGCGAAAAACCTCCTCCAAAGCCTCAAGGCCTTCCTCCAGGAAAGGCCCGACATCGTGATCACCACAGGCGCGGGGGTGGTAGTCCCCTTCTGCTTCCTCGCGAAGTTTTTCCGGAAGAAGATCTTCTACATAGAGAGCTTCTGCAGAACAGAGGAGCCTTCCTCCACGGGAAGGATGCTCTACCCGATAGCCGACGTCTTTCTGGTTCAGTGGAAGGATCTCCTGGGGAAGTACGGCAGCAAGGCTGAATACTGGGGGAGGCTGGTATGATATTCGTCACAGTGGGAACAGACAATCATGACTTCTCGCGGCTGGTGAAATGGATGGATTCCCTCTCTGCCGGGAGGAAGGTGGTGATGCAGATAGGCAACACAAAATACGAGCCCCTCAATGCCGAATGGTTCAGGTTCGAGAGCAACCAGAGGATAGCAGAGCTCTACAGCAGGTCGGGAATGATAGTCACCCACGCAGGGGCCGGCTCGATAATGCGCTCCCTCCTGGAAGGGAAGAAGCCGATAGTGGTCCCCAGGCTGCGGAGGTACGGAGAGCACGTTAACGACCACCAGCTGGACCTGGCTCGCTCCCTAAGCCAGAGGGGGATGATAGCGCTCGCCAACGACCCCGCGACACTCTCCCTTGCCCTCAAAAGGAGCCGCATAATGACGAGGAGGCCGTCCGCCCTGAAGAAGAGGCTGGCAGCCTACTTGGAGGCATTATGAGGGTGAACATGGTTACCCCCTGGAACGCGAGATGCGGAAACGCGGACTATGCTAAGCGCTTTATCAGGGAGCTTTCCAGACACGTGGACGTGAATGTGGTGGAGATATCCCGGCCCCAGACCAAAAACCCCCTGCACTTCGCCCGGCTCGCCCGGGAGGCCTCCGGGGACTGCGACCTCGTGCACGTCCAACACGGCTACGGCGTCTTCGGAAACCTCCTGTTTTCCGGAGCATTCACCCCCCTCTTTTACTCCCTCCTGAAAGGAAGGGTAATCACGACCCTTCACGACGTCTACGGGATGGTCGGCCTGCGCATCCTGCCAAGGAAG
>CAZMBQ010000052.1:0-5501 GCA_964564705.1 uncultured archaeon | reverse complement strand
CAAGGGCTCAATAGACAAGGGCGACCTCAGCGACAGATTCCGCCTGAACACCACCAAAACCGAACTCCTCTTCATTGAACTGTTCCACAACCTCCTGGAAATGAGCGGAAAGGGCGGGGTTATCGTCCCCCAAGGGGTCCTGTTCGGCTCCTCAAATGCCCACAAGAACGCCCGCAAGCTCCTCCTTGAGCACTGCCAGCTGGATGCTGTCATTTCCATGCCTTCGGGCGTCTTCAAGCCATATGCTGGCGTGCAGACTGCTGTTCTCTTCTTTACAAAGGGGTAGCCAACTGAAAGGGTATGGTTCTACAAGATGGAGAATGATGGTTTTACTTTGGATGACAAAAGAACGCAAATAGGAGATGGACAAGGGGATATCCCTGATATTATTGAACGATTTGAAAAGAGGAAAGGAGAAAAGAACGAGGACAGGAAGGCCAAGTGCTTCTTTGTCCCCATCAAGGAAATAAGGGAAAAGAATTATGATTTGAGCATTTCGACGTATAGGACATTCGAGCACGAAGAGGTCAAATATGAAAAGCCCTCTGTCATCAAGAATAAAATTCTGAGTCTGGAAAAGGATATTATCGAGACGCTAGAAGACCTCGATATAGAAAAAGGATGATTACCTACATCACAGGAAAATCAACGGTTGAGTGCCCCTTCTGCAAGAAGGTGGCCGTAGAGGCTTTTCACAAGCCGAGTTTCAGGCAGGCAAAGACATCCAGAATATCCGCGGGAGCCAAGACCACATTCTCCCGGGTTCCTGAGAAGTATTTCATCCAGGGCGGCTGCCCCAACTGCGAAGCGAAGAACAAGGACATTCAGGACTGGTACGATGGGAAGGGGAAGAAAAATAAAATTTCACATGAAGAGCGCCTGAAGAGGATTAAAGAGGCTGGATTGCCCACCCAGATTGAGAGTGAGGTTTAGGGTTTCTGTCTCATATACAGCACCCAGAACGTGACGAAACCAAAGACATAGCCCACGTAGTGGGAAAAGATGTTGACGACTTCGTTCTCACTCACGATATTGGCGGGGAAGAACATGATGGTCCCAAACATTGAGAAAGTCAGACCCAATGCCAAAAGTACTTTCTCCATGACGCGAAGTCCGCCGACAATTTTCCTAATGCCGTTGTTTTTAACCACAAATCTAATGGTCAAGTACAAAAAGACGGCAGTGAAAACGCCAACCATGAGAGTGAGATAAGCGTGTCCATAGATGCCTGCAATAAGCAGCATGTTGATGAAAAAGATTGACCACAGAGACCACACCCTGTTCAATTTGAGTTTGTACCGAAATTCGGCGAATTCCAAAAACACAACCGGAAGAGCCCCATAGATTGCAGCGACGATGGCAGAGTATCCGAGATTTCTCAGGGTCGGCAGCGCTACAAGGTGAAGGAAAGACGCCAAGAAAGGCAAGACGACGAATACGGGAAAGAGGGAATGCAGCAAGCCGCTCCTCCCCCTAAGAAAGTAAAAATAATAGACGAAAAACATGCCGATGTAGTAACCAAAAACGTTCTGCGTGAAGTGTGAAAAATCCTCGTGAACGTAATTGGAGAGAAATATGCCCTGCGGAGACAGGTTGGAGACGTCAAGAGCAAGATCCTGCTTGACCTCCTGGGGCATTGAAAACAAAAGCAATAGAAGCAATGGTATGGTGGCGAAGAGTAGGGCGATCTCATTTTTCCTGATTTTCAAACCCTCAAGAGAAGTTTTCATACGTATCGTTGCTATATCGAAACTTAAAAGGAATAAACGGTGATTCCGACAATGGGTTACCGATACCCAAACCTTCTCTCATAACTCTTGTGGTCAAACCACTCAAGAATTATGGCAAGGATTTTAATTTCCTCTTTCGCAATGGTGTATATTAGCCTCCAGGCGTTGGGCAGATCATACTTCCAGAGATTGCCAATAGAGTATTTTTTGACATATTCTTTGGCCAGAAGTTCTTGGGTATTTTTATCCCACAGAAAGGATCCTCTTTGAGGTCATTGGTGGCGCGTTCAAGAAATTTGTAGAGCTTGGGATTATCAATCTTGGCTTTATCATATTCTTCCTTCACTTTCTGATCAATGAAACCGATAAGATTTTCCGTCATTTGAGGATCAGCCCCTTTTTCATTACTTTCTTTATAAGTTTGGGATTCCATACCCAGACAATGCGTCTGTCTTTGCCAATGAATATTTTGTTGTTCTCAATGAGATAATCAATAATCATGCAGAACGTCTGGTACATCATTTTTTTAGGGAGCGCTTTCCATAGCTCTGTCTTTGTCGGGTAATTGTCCACTTTCTTGATAGTTTCCTCTACCATGATGACGGTATCCAGCCGCGGATAATGGAGGATTTCCTGTTCCATTACTTATATAAGTTTATATAACTTATAAAGCTTTCGTTTAGTCACTACTCGGTGGGGACTAATGGGTTTTTGGGAGTGGAAATCGCCCCCTCATTCAATGCCTTCCTTCTCGAGTATTTTTTCCAGGAGCTGCATGAATTCAGGGTGCCTGGTGGTGATGTTCAGGGCCTTGTCTACTGTTTTCTTCTTTCCAGGGCCTCCAAGGTCGCCTCATCCCGCAGGACAAAGCCGCAGAAATTGCAGAACCGGGATGCCGGGGAGTTCTCGTCCCTGTAGTGGAGGCAGGTCACCGCTTCCAGGATTTCGTGGCCGTTTTCCACTTTTTTCTTGCCGTACATGACGAGTATATGGTCATCAACCACCTTGCCGGAAAGGTGGGGTGTAGATTGACACGGTTCCCGCGCCCTCTATTGCTGGTCTGTGCTCACACCGCCTTCAGGAAGACCGCTCCCTTGACCGGGTCGAGTGTTATTGTGCCGGAGACCTGGTAGTACTTCAGGCTCCCGGACCAGTGGCCGTTCGGGCCGACCATCCCACCACCGACCGGCACCACTACGTAGTGGGAGGATGTGAGAACGTGGTCGTAGGAATGCCTCTTGTTCGGGTTCACCAGGACGAAGCCATTCTCGAAGTCCCTTCTGTAGAGGCCGTCGTCCAGGTAGTAGCTCCCGAGTGGCCTGCCTGTCCTGACGTCGTACTCGGGGTAGAACTGCATCTCGCCGTTCTTGTTCAGGTTGAAGTCCACCATGGTGAGATAGACGTTCTCGCCTGCTACAAGAAGGAAGCTCGATATGATGAAGCTCCTGTTATCCGCCTCGTTGCTCAGCCCGGGCTTCTTGGAGGCAAGTGAGATCTTTTTGGATCCCTTGTGCATCTCCACAAAATCAATCGACCTCTTCCAGTTGTCCTCGCCGAAATACTTGTTGTTCGTTGCCCAGAAGAGCCACGTCTCCCACAGGCCACCATCGGCGTGCTCGAGCGTCTCGTTCTCCCCGTCCATCCACCCGACCCCATTGAAGAAGGCCATCTTGTCTTCTCCCAAGACGTTCTTCAGGTTCATTATCGCTTCCTCTGTCCGGAGACTGAACGTTTCCTTGCTGTAGTCGTCGGGTAGGAGACCATTGAAGTTGTCCTCATTTATCTTGTTGTTCGCCATGTCCACGTACGCCCCGTCCAGGGCATAGTCCTGTACTGTCATGTTGGCGACCTCGGCGAAGTAGTTCACCCAGTGGTTCGTCGCGTCCGGATCCGCAGGATCCAGGAAGTCGCTCCTGTTCATCATCCACACGTCCATCTCGGTCGAAGGCAGCCTCCGGTTCATATAGGGACTCGTGTTGTTGTGGGCGAACATGTCCTCGTGGGAATATACCTTCTGGAAGTCGAATCCGAAGTGGTTGCTGTATTCGAGCAAGTTCTGGTAGACCATCGTTAGGGGTTTGTGGAACTGCCCCTGGTATGTCTTGGGATTGGCTATTGCCAGGAAATCGTAGTGCTCGTTCGCGAAGTCTATCTGCTTCTGGGTGAGGTTGTCCGAGGATATGAAGCCGTTGACGTTTATGATATTCTGGGGTTCTCCTGCTCCGGGGACAATGCCTCCGCCGGCCGCCCAGAAGTAGCCCCCCTGGGTCGGGCTGTATGAGACTATCATGACTACCGATCCAATCAGGACCGCGAAAAGTATGAAGTCCCTCTCCCCGGAAGGGCTCATGGATATTATTTGTCCGCACATGTTCTTAAGCCTTTTCTTGCCCGTTCAGCGGCTACGCGCTTTTATTCCTTCCCACCAAACCTTGATTAATGAAGACCATTTATGCGGAATCCGGTAAGTACGCCCTGGACGAGGAAATGTTTTCGCTTGTCGGGCGGGCTGTCCGCAGGGTGGAATCGCTTCTTGAAGAAGCGGAATGGGTGCCCTCGATAGAGATCCCCATTCCTTACACCCGCCATGTGGGCTCGCTGGAAGAGCGCCAGGGAATGTATCCGACCGGCCAGGTGTTCGTAAGGGTAAGGCCCTGGTTGGACGTGGAGGAAAGCTCGGTCGAAAGCCAAGCACGCCGCCTACTCGGCAGGGCGGTCGGGGAAGGGATAAAAGTGAGCTTGGGGGAGTACGGCCACGACGGCTGGATGGACCTTGCAGATCACAGGGATCTCCGGAAGCTCCCAGAAGTCTGCTTCACGTTCGCGTACGTCCAGGGCATAGTGAACCCTGCCGTAAAGGTGGATATACCGAACGTCAGGGAGGTGGAGGAATGCCACTGGAGCCCCCTGGCAAGAGAAATCATCAAAGCTGCCGAAGAAGTGGCAGAGAATCGCGAATCTGACCCGGAGCAGGATCAAAGAGCCCGGCAGCTGCTCTCGGATGCGAGGAGCTATTTGTACGGGGAACTGGAAATCAACGACCTTTCTGGGTCTATCCGAAAGTATCCTTAGCTTCCTGACCGGATAGTGGAGATTTCTTGAAAATGTGGAATGGTTTTCCAGAAGTGATTGGCTTTTTGAGATTTTTCACGCCTTCCCTAGGGTCTTCTCGCCATCATGCCACTCTATCGGACAGAGCTCCCCTGTCTGGAGCGCCTTGAGCACGCGCAGGGTCTCGTCGACGCTCCTCCCAACAGAAAGATCCGAAATCACAACATACCTCAGCACACCCTCGGGGTCTATTATGAAGGTCCCGCGGTAGGCTATGCCCTCGTCCTCCTTCAGTATCCCGAATAGCCTGGTGATCTCGTGCGTGGTGTCCGCGAGGATGGGATACTTGACCTCCTGGAGATCCCTCTCCACCCAAGCTTTATGGGAGTGCGCGGAATCGGTGGAGGCGCCAAGCACGGCGGCGTTGAGATTGCTGAAGTCATCCTCCTTCTTGGCAAAACCCTTTATCTCGGTTGGGCAGACGAAGGTGAAGTCCAGGGGGTAGAAGAACAGCACCACCCACTTTCCCTTGTAATCCGAGAGGCCGACCTTCTTTATCTCCCCCTTCACGAACGCGTCAGCGCGGAAATCAGGAACCTTTTCTCCTATCTTCATAAAAACACCATTATATTCCGGGGCAAGGTTTATAAAAATTCCTCCTCTACCGAGCGTGTCTAATTATCCTCCCAAGTAACTGAACTCCTACCATGCGTTGCCCTG
>CAZMBQ010000051.1:3798-5671 GCA_964564705.1 uncultured archaeon | reverse complement strand
TGCATGGGTTCTGGAAGGATGCTGAGTGGGTAAAGCGGTGCGGAAAGGAGGACGAACCCCTGAAGAACTGTCCAGGCGAGGAACGCGTATTCCCGCCCGAAGAAGAGTATCAGCCCTGCCACCATTACCGCCAGGGAGACGGAGCCGAGCAGGCTTATCCCTGACAGGGCTGCCACAAGGCCGGGCTGCTCCAGGAAGACCGTGAGGCCGAACCCGACCGAGACCAGTATCATGACGAGCATTATGCCCGCGGCCGCGAGCGAGGAGGACACCACCCTTGCGAATATGTACTCGAACTCCGTGAACCCGGACGACATGACCTGCCTGAAGCTCCCTGACCAGTGGTCCTGGTTCATCTGTATGTTCGCGGTGGTCTGTGCCAAATAGGAGAATGACCAGAACACGTTAACTCCCAGGACTATGAGGCCCGTCTCCGCGGAGAAGTCCCTGGTAGACAGCGCGAAGAAACCCCAAATTACCAGGGTTGTGAGCGGGAAGTAAAACAGCTCCACTAGCCGGAACTTGGAGCGCTTCAGTATCGAGAAATCCCTGAACATCAGGGCGCTTAGCTTGTATCCTCTCATGCCTCCCCTTCCTTGAGCATGCTCACGAAGTAATCCTCAAGTGTGGGCTTCCTGGTCTCCACATCCACCACCTCGAACCCCTTCCTGTGGAGGAGCGAGAGCACGCTTCCCACGTCCACGCCGACCGGAAGCCTTTTCCTTAGCACCTGGCCGGAGACAGCGAAGCCCTCCCTCTTCAGGGAGCGCCTGCCGAAGACCTTCCTGACCCTCACCAGGATATCATACGTCCCGAACCTCCTGAGCTTGACCTTCTCCACCTTCCCGGTGTCCACTATCCTCCCGCGGTGCATGAACGCGACCCTGTCGGACAGCTGCTCCACCTCCCCCATGTAGTGGCTGGTGAGGAGTATCGTGGTCCCGAACTCCCTGCTCACCCTCCTTATCTCATCCCTGACCCTTATCGCTATGGCAGGATCCAGGCCGAGCGTGGGCTCGTCCAGGAGGAGCACCTCGGGCCTGTTGAGCATAGCCTTCGTGAATATGAGCCTCATACGCTGCCCGGTGGACATTGAGCTGAAGTACTTGTTCCTGAACTCACCGATCCCGAAGAAGTTCATGAGCTCCCTCATCCTCCCCTTCCTCTCGGCCACGGGGACCCTGTAAGCCCTGCAGTAGAACTCAAGTATGTCCACTGCTCTCAGGGCCCAGGTGAATTTCGTGTCCCCTGAGACGAAGTTCAGCCTCTCCAGCACACCCGCGTCCCTGATGACGTCCTTCCCCAGGATGCTGATGCTGCCCGAGTCCGGCAGCAGCAGCCTTATCATCATGTTCAGGAGGGTGGTCTTCCCTGCTCCATTTGGGCCGAGAAGGCCGAATATCTCTCCCTTCCCCACACTGAGCGAAACGTCCTTCAGGGCCCAGAACCAGCCGCCCCGGCCGCGGAACCTTTTGCTCACCCCGTCCACGCGTATCGTTTCCATGCTTTGATTTTTCGTCCCGGCGCTTAAAAATGCAGGCACGGTTCCCGTGCAGGCGAATGCTTATTACTGTCCAGACACAATAATCAACCATGCCGCTGAGAGGGAAAGACTTCATCTCAATCCAGGACCTCTCCCCAAGGGAGATGGGAAGGATATTCAGGCTCGCTTCCCGTTTCAAGAGGAAGCCCCTGGGAAGGCAGCTGAAGGGCAGGAGCATAGTCATGCTCTTCGCGAAGCCCTCCACCCGGACCAGGGTGAGCTTCGAGGTGGGGATAAACCAGCTCGGAGGGGACGACATATTCCTCGGCACGGGGGACATCCAGATGTCCAGGGGCGAGACCCTCCAGGACACCGCGAGGGTCCTTTCCA
>CAZMBQ010000051.1:0-3788 GCA_964564705.1 uncultured archaeon | reverse complement strand
GACGGGATAGTTGCGAGGCTGTTCGGCCACGGGGACATGTTGTCCCTCGCCTCCGCGGCGGAGGTGCCGGTGATAAACGGCCTGACAGACCTCCTCCACCCCTGCCAGGCCCTGGCAGACATGCTCACCATACTCGAGAAGAAGGGCAGGCCTCGCGGACTGAAGCTCGCCTACCTCGGCGACGGGGACAACAACGTCACCCACTCCCTCCTACACACCTGCTCCAAGCTCGGGATGGACATTGCAGTGGCGTGCCCGAAGGGGTATGCTCCTGACAAGACGGTGCTGAAGGAAGCCATGGATAACGCGGCAAGGAGCGGTTCCCTGGTGGAGGTGACCTCTGACCCCAAGAGGGCGGCCAAGGGGGCGGACGTGCTCTACACTGACACATGGTCCTCGATGAGCGACGGGCCCGGTGAGGAGAAGTGGAGGGAGAGGGCATTCAGGCCCTTCCAGTTGAACTCCAACCTGATGGACTTTTCAAAGCCAGGGTCGATAGTCATGCACTGCCTTCCTGCTCACAGGGGGAAGGAGATAACCTCGGAGGTCCTGGATGGGAAGCGCTCCGCTGTCCTGGACCAGGCAGAGAACCGCCTCCATACCGAGAAAGCGATACTCGCGATGATATACGGCTAGCGCGGGAAGCACAAGCTTTTATCCGGACGGGCACTACAATACTCATGGAGGTGGAACAATGGCTTGTGCAAACATCTTGCTCACGATAATGGCCTTTGTGATAATCGCTCTCACGCTGTGGCCGACCATCGCGGGCGTGGAGACGTCCCAGTGGATAGTCGTACTGGCATCCATCGTGGTGATAATCCTGGCTTGGGCAGGGGTCAAATGCAGGTTCTGCAGGAAACCCGATACGAAAACCAAGGCTGGTACGAAGGCAAAGTGACGTCCTAGGTGAAGCGGTTCTTTTTCTTTCCCTTTTCTTGGCCGCGCTGCCCATCGCCGCATACCTCGGCCTGCCCTCGGGCGTGTCTGGGCGAGCGAGGGCAGCCCCTCATCTTCGCCGCGGCCTCGGTCTGTTATTCGAGAAGGTCGTGGAGAGCCCTGGGTCTGGAAACCAAAACAAAATCCGAATGAAAAGAGGAAAAACAAAGGGGAAGGCGAAGGCCTCAGGCCTTCACCACTACCGTTCCCGCGGCCATGTCCCCAATGCGCTGCTTCTTCTCCGTGACCAGTATCACAACGAGTCCGAGTAGATACAAGAACATCCCGTCTATTATCCTCAGTATGGTCCTGATCAGTGCCGAACCTACGGTCATCCTGCCCTTCTCCCTCACGACCTTTATGTTCATGAGCTTCTTCCCAGGCGTCTGCCCTGTCGTGGACTCGAAATAGGTGAAGTAGAGCAGCCATACTATCGCGTTCAGTACGAAAAACATCCCCCAGTTGGCCATGTTGAAGAACAGGTTGGCCGCTCCGGTGGGTGTGGCTACACTCTCGAACAGCAGCGCGGAAAGCCCGAATGGTATCGCGAGGATGGCCATTATCACGAAAAGTATTACCGTGTCCACGATGACGGCCATTATCCTGCTTCCGGGGCTTGCGTACTTTGCCATGAAAATCCCTCCTTGCTTATTTTTTGTGAAGACCGCTTAAAAAGGCCCTGGGAAGCTTTAAGTCCTGGAACTCCAATATTTCCATGAGAAGATGGAATTGTTCTACATAATCGCGAGCACGTTCCTGGTGAGCCTGATAGCCTTCATAGGTGTCGTGACGCTCGCCCTGAAGGAGAACTCCCTCAGTCGCATTCTGCTCTTCCTGGTCTCCCTCTCCGCGGGCGCGCTGATGGGAGGGGCGTTCCTACACCTCATCCCGGAGGCAGTGGAAGGCGCGATGCATGGAACAGAGCACGCCGGGGACACGGTCTTCATCTACGTTCTCTTCGGTTTCATCCTCTTCTTCCTCATGGAGAAGGTCCTGCACTGGAGGCACTGCCATAAGGGCAAGTGCGAGATACACACCTTCGCTTACCTGAACCTCTTCGGGGAGGCTGTGCACAACTTCATCGACGGCCTGATAATAGCCGCGAGCTTCCTAACAAGCGCGAGCCTTGGGGTGGTCACCACACTCGCCGTGGCGCTGCACGAGATACCGCAGGAGATAGGGGACTTCGGGGTCCTTGTATACGGTGGGTTCAAGAGAGGCAAGGCAGTGTTGCTCAACTTCATCGTGGCCCTCACGGCCCTGCTCGGCGGGCTTGTTGGCTTTTATCTGGCAGGGGTAATGGAGAACGCTACGGCCTTCCTGCTACCCTTCGCAGCGGGCGGGTTCATCTACATAGCCGCGAGCGATCTGGTGCCCGAGATAAGGAAGGAGACCAGGCTTTGGAAGGCCCTTGCGAACTTCGGGATATTCCTCCTTGGCCTGCTGCTGATGTACGGGGTCAAGCTCATAGCTCACGGCTGAAGCCGCGAAAAAAAAGCATTTTTTCAGTCTTGGGCGGGCCTCTTCTTCCTCATGACCTTGCCCGCTTCTCTTATGAACTTCCTGACATACTCCCTGTGTACCAGGATGTCCTGCTTCGGAAGGTCCAGGACCTTGCCCTCCTTCACGACCGCCCTCATCCTCTCCAGCTCGTTCAGGACGTCCAGGTACTTACCCGAAACCAGGCCCGTCTTAACGAGATGGGTCTCGAAGACGCCCGGGAGCTTCACCTTCTTTGAAGGCTTCTTGTTCAGTGCGCTGAGAAGAGTGAGTGTGGTCTCCGCCATTATGTTGTGGCTCTTCTCTATCATGTTCTCCCTCTTCATTATCTCCACCTTCACTATTATCCCCTGCATCTTCTTCACGTACTCCTTTGTCCTGGCTATCCACTTGTCCAGGATCTCCCCGCTGACGGACTTCACTCGCTTGTGCTCCACCCCCTTCCTGAGCTCTATCACGTCGTCCAGGTACTTGACGTACTTCTCCTCCAGGAGCTTCATCTTGATCAGGCTCCTCCTCAGCTCCGCAGGGGCGTCAGTGGGCCTGGGGGGGCTCTTGCCCATGAACATGAGGACTGCCTGGGAGGTCTCGAGCATCGCGTAATAGCAGTCCTCCACTATCATGTACATCTTGGCGTTCTCGACCCTCCTTATCCGCTGGGGGCCGCGCTCGATGAACTTCTCGACCGCTTCCTTTGAGGGGCGGATCTCGCCCATCTGTAGAAGCCTCTTTATGGGGAGGAATATGTCTTTGTCGTAAACCGGGACGCCTTCCCTGATGAAGTTGAATATGATGGGGTGGCCCTCCCTCACGAGCCTCCAGAACTCCGTGAGGAGGTAGGGCTGCTGCATGGAGAGCTGCTTGGAGGTTTTCTTGGCTATCGCGTCAAGGTCGTCCTCAACCATGTTCCTGGCATGTGGGGTTATCCTCTGCCTGGTGTCATCTATTATTACGAAGATGTCTATGTCGCTCTCGCCCTTGAATGAGCCCCTAGCAGTGGAGCCGAAGAGCACGATGCTCCTTATCAGTGGGCCGTGCTTCTTGAGGGCCTCTTCAGTGAAGCGCTTCAGTATCTCCATCCTCTTCTTCTTGCCCACGCCCTTGTCCTTCTTACTGGGCTTCGCGTACTCTATGCCTTTCTCGTGGAATATCGAGCGGACCCTGTCCTCGCTGCCCTTCCTCTCGTCCGAAGCCTCCTGATTTCCGGCGGCTTCCTTCCCGAGTCGGGGGGGTTTTTTCATGACAGAACCACGCTTAATTCTTGGGCGGCTTATTTAAAAAATACACCCCTTCAAGGAGCGTGTCTAATTAATCAGCAAACCCATATATAATCCCAGGGTGATCAGAAT
>CAZMBQ010000050.1:0-5749 GCA_964564705.1 uncultured archaeon | reverse complement strand
GGCCCGCTCGTGGACGCGGAAGTGGCGGAGAGGAGGAACATGGCTTTCATGGGGACGCACGTGACCTATGGGAGGGGTTCGGGGGTCGTGGTCGGGACAGGGATGAATACCGAGATGGGCAAGATAGCGCACATGATAAGGGAGACTCCCGAGGGTTCCACACCGCTCCAAAGGAGGCTCGGGGTCTTCTCCAAGAACCTCGGGGCTCTCATACTCGTGATATCCGTGCTCGTGATTCTCGGGGGCATCCTCAGGAGCTACCCTCCCGGGGAGATGGTGCTTACGGGAATAGCGCTCGCAGTGGCTGCCATACCAGAAGGCCTTCCTGCCGTAGTGACGATAACCCTTGCCCTGAGTCTGCAGAAGCTTTCCGGGAAGAATGCCCTTGTCAGGAGGCTTCCGGCGGTAGAGGCGCTCGGCTCTGTTTCCGTAATATGCGCGGACAAAACAGGCACCCTCACCAGGAATGAGATGGCGGTGAGGAAGATATGGTTCTCTGGGAAGGGTATGGGTCTGGAGTCGGTTCCCAGATCCGCGAAGGAGTTAAAGACGCTCTTCAGGATAGGTTACTTCTGCAACAACGCCTCGTTCGAGATGGGAAAGCTTTTCGGTGATCCGACCGAGGGGGCGGTTCTCGAGGCCTCGCTAAGGCTCGGGGGCTTCAAGGGCAAGAGGGTCGGGGAGGTTCCATTCTCGTCTGAGAGGAAGATGATGTCCACCCTGGACATTGTTGGCGGGAAGAGGGTCATGCATACCAAGGGAGCACCAGAGGTGGTGCTCGGGAGGTGCACGAAGGTTATGTGGGAAGGGAGGGCGGTGAAGCTTGATTCCGGAAAGAGGAAGGAGATACTCGGGGCAAGCGCCTCCTTTTCGAGGGAGGCACTGAGGGTGCTCGGTTTTGCCTATAAGGAGGCAGGGAAGGGGGAAAGGGAGGAGGGGCTGGTTTTCGCCGGGCTCATGGGAATGATGGACCCTCCCAGGTTAGGGGTGAAGAGGGATGTCCTGATGTGCAAGAGGGCGGGCATAAGGAGCGTCATGATAACCGGGGATCACCGCGACACTGCAGTCGCGATAGCCAGGGAGACCGGGATCTGGAGGGAGGGGGACCTTGTCCTCACGGGGGCGGAGCTTGACTCCCTGGGGGAGAAGGAGTTCCGCGGGAAGGTGGAGAAGGTGAGCGTCTATGCCCGCGTCAACCCTTCCCACAAGGCGAGGATAGTAGACGCCCTCAAGAAGAAGGGGCACGTGGTCGCGATGACGGGGGACGGGGTGAATGACGCCCCTGCACTGAAGAAGGCAGACGTGGGGGTGGCCATGGGTATAAAGGGGACGGACGTGGCAAAGGAGAGCTCTGACATGATACTCACGGACGACAACTTCTCTTCAATCGTTGCCGCGGTAAGGGAGGGCCGGGGGGTGTATGACAACATAAGCCATTTCATCCGCTACCTGCTCTCGAGCAACATCGCGGAGGTGCTGGTTATATTCATCGCCCTGATGGCGTTCTCCTCCTCAGGGGAGCCTCTCATACCCCTCGTGGCCGTGCAGATACTCTGGGTGAACCTCGTCACGGACGGGCTGCCTGCCCTTGCCCTGGGCACGGACCCGCCTGCGAGGGGAATAATGACGAGGATGCCACGCCCGCCAGGGGAGAGGCTGCTCAGCAGGGATGCGCTCTCGTTCATACTGGTCGCTGGGGCGGTGATAACCGCAGGGACGCTCTGGGTCTTCTGGACAGAGCTGCCTCACGGCATCGCGAAGGCGCAGACAATGGCGTTCACCACGCTGGTCATGTACGAGATGTTCAACGTCTTCAACGTGCGCGCGGGCTCAGGCGCTTTCAGGAACAGGAACGTCCTGCTTGCAGTGGCCGGCTCTGTGGCGCTGCAGTTCATGGTGGTCTACCTGCCCCAGTTGCAGGTAGCCTTTGGGACAGTCGCCCTCGGCCTGGGGGACTGGGCAAAGGTGGTGGCGGTCTCGGTCACGGTTCTCATCACAATGTGGGTGTGGCGGCGGGTTAAAGCTTAAGTCCCCTTTCCTTCAAAATCAAGCATGCCTGAACGCTTCGAGGAGAGGTTCGGGAAGGATGCCTACCTTCACAGCGTGAGGAGGTTCCTTTACCAGGGAAAAACGCGGTTCCAGGACGTGGCCATACTCGAGAACATGGATGGGTTCAGGATGCTCTTCCTGGACAGGGACCTCAATTCCTCGGAGGAGGACGAGAAGATCTACCATGAATGCATCACCCACCCCGTGATGCTGCTCAATCCAAGGGCGAGGAGCGTTCTCATCCTCGGCGGGGGCGAAGGCGCGACCTTGAGGGAGGTTTTGAGGCACGGGATCGAGAGGGCTGTGATGGTAGACATTGATAAAGAGCTGGTCGGGCTCTGCAAAAAACACCTTCCGGGATTCAGTTCCGGGGCTTTCGAGGACCAGAGAGCTGAAGTCCTGTTCCAGGACGCGGGAGAATTCGTGAAAAACTGCAGGGAGAAGTTCGACGTCGTGATAATGGACCTCACCTTTCCCGGGAAGTCCGGGCTCTCCGAAAGGATATTCAATCCCGGCTTCTTCCAGGGACTGAGGAAGCTGCTCAACCCGGGCTTCACTGGGGTAGTGGAGTACGGGGATGCTGATCCAGAGAACTCCCGGGGCTTCCGGGCCGCGACGGAAATGCTCGGGAAGGCCTTCGGCAACGCCGCGCCCTTTGCCGTGTACATGCCCTCATTCCACTGCCCGAACGGCTTCGTCCTGATATCGGACAGGAAGCCGGAGTTTGACCCTGAAACGATCCAGAAAACCTCGGAAAAGCTGGGGCTGCGCTTTTACGACAGCGAGAGCCACGCAAGGATGTTCGCGCTGCCGAGGTACTTGAGGGAATGAACTGCGTGGCGCCGCCTGCACCGCAGTCATGAGGAGATCACTCAACGCCATTGTGCTGCTCTGGTTTCCGTTTCGGCGCATTGCTCATTGGGCAGGTATCCGCCATTGTCCGGTCCATTCGAATAGGATCCTAAAGAGATGATTTTCCGATTCCTATCATGAAACGATCAACGTGTCCAGGTCTTCGAGAGGACGGCAAAAATATATTTTACATCATGGACAGACTCGATATTGAGCACGAAAATCCCCGCATCACTGGCCAGTTCCTTGATTTCCTCCGCAGTGAAGGTCCGGTATTCGCATCTTTCCCCAAGCCATCTGCCTGAAACGGTTTTTCCCTCCTCTCCGGCGTGGAACATTATGAATATCTTTCCGCCTTCCCTGGCGACCCTTCTCATCTCGGACAGTGCCTGCCTTTGCGATTCCCTTCCCTTCAGGTTCAACAGGGTGAACATGCAGAGGACGCAGTCAAAGGTGCCGCTTTCGATCATGCCCATGGCGCAAACGTCCCCCTTCACCAGGCGCGCGCCGGGGGGCCAAGCGCCCGATTGACTTCCTCGAGGATTCGAGCATTTCGTCCAAGAGGTCCGGTCCCGCGACTTCGTGGTCCTTTCAGCCGTAGTATAGGAGATGTCCCCCTTTGCGCAGCCCATGTCCGGCAGTCTGCCTGGCCTTCCCATGTGCGCGTCAATGAGCGTCTGCTCCAGCCGAATCAGGAGATCCGCGCTTTGATTGTACGGGGCGTGATTTAATCGCCTGGATTTTCCTGCCGGAAGCTGGCCCGGGCAAATTCAAGGCCACCGTTTCCATTATTCAGTATGCAGGACAGGTACAGCAGATTCCATGAAAAGGGGTGGGAGAGCATATGGTTTTTGGAACGGGTTGATTGACAGGGGAGAAAAGCAGATTGGGTACATTGCCAGTATCCTGGAAAGATTTGAAAGGGATAAAATAAGGCCACTGAATGCTGGCTGAGGGAGGGGGACGAGACCAGTTACGCCGAGGTCGTCGAGGGCTCCGCCCTCGAGAGACACGGTGTGGACAGGTTTGTCCACACGGACGCCACCGTCCTTGCGGAGGCCTACGGGCTGATGCAGAGGACCAGGAAAGACTTCGGGTGGGGGCGCAAGGTACTCGAGGCGTGCTTCCGCGCCATCGAGAACGCCAGCGAGGTCTCCCGCCACATGGCGGATATCGGCCTCCGGGACGACACGTCCTGGGCCCATGCTGGCAACGGCGAGCCGTTCGCCGCCTCGAACATCGAGGACGGCGATCCGTCCATTTTCGTCACCTGCTGCCCTGGAGGTAGGCAGGTGACAGTGCGCTTTCCGGTGGACGTAACGCCCCCTGAGGGGTACCTCCATCCGGAGGAGCACTCACTCACGGAGTCGGCCGACCAGGCGAAGGCCTGGTTGGACCGGCTCCTGCCGGTCCTATAGAGTAAAAAGAGTCTCCCCAGTCCAAGTGGGCTGGGTCCTTTGCTTCGTCAACTTGGAGGGAGGGTGCAGGACAAGGCGGCCCGTTCCCGCACATACTGCCGCCTGAATGGCAGCGATGCTTAGCTTCCAGCCGAAAAACCCACTAATCGCACTCCCCGGTGCAGACGGATCCGCGGTGCTTCACAGTCTTTTGGGCGCTTTCCGGGGAGAACTTCTCGTGGAGAAGCCGGTACGCCTTCTCGGCCTTTTCGGGAGGGCCGCACGTGAAGATGTCCAGGGCGAGGTGGCCCTTCTCCGGCCACGTGTGGAGGGATATGTGGCTCTCGGCGAGGAGGACGAATCCGGTCACGCCGTGCGGGGAGAACTGGTGGTATCTCGAGTCAAGCCTGTTCAGGCCCGAGGAAGCCACCGCAGACTCGAGTATGTCCCTGACAGGGGCGACCTTCTCCAGGAGAGAAGGATCCACGCCATAGAATTCCGCGAGGATGTGCACGCCCATCTTGGCCATCCGCATCACCTGACATGAGATCACCCCCGAACGGTTTCGGTATTATCTTAATGGCGACTTCCATTTAAAAAACTTCAGCGACTGGGGAGGGGTTTTTTATAGCACTGCCTTCAAGTAATTTAGTATGTTCAGGAGTAGGAAGGGGATGGAGTTCGGGAGGTTTTTCAACCCCAAATCGGGCGTCATGGACGTTGCCGCGAAGGGGATAGTGACATGCGAGAGCACCGGAAGCATTGGGGAGGCCCTGGAGCTCATGCTCAAGGGGCACCGAAAGCTGCCTGTCCTGAGAGACGGAAAGTTCCTGGGGATAGTGACGCTCACCGGCGTGCTGGACTACTGTGGGGGAGGGGGGCTCTATCAGGAGTTCCTCAAGAGGAAGAGCCCCATGGATGCGAGGGTTTCGCTTCTCACGGACAGGAGGGTCGTCACGCTGAAGTCAAGGTCCACCCTCGAGGATGCGCTGGCGGTCTTCAAGGACTTCGGCAGGGGCTCATATCCAATCCTGAGGGGAGGGAAGGTCCTCGGGATGCTCTCGGACTGGGACCTGCTCAAGAAGGTGAAATGGAAGGTCGGCGTGGAGGTCGGGGAGATGATGGTGAAGAGGCCGGCTAAGGTGAAGGAGTCCATGTCCATGGTCGAGGCGGCGAAGGTCATGGTCAAAGGCGGCTACCGGAGGCTGCCTGTCACGCGGATGGACATCCTGACCGGGATAGTGATGCCCGCTGACATCGCCCGCTACATGGTGGGGAAGGGGGGACTGGAAGGGTTGAGGGAGGAGCAGTCCGCGGTCTCGAAGGCTATGGTGAGAGACGTGGTCTCGATAGGGCCCTCGGAGGACGTGGGGCAGGCGGCCACACTGATGCTGAAGCACAAGCTAGGGGGAGTGCCGGTGGTGGAGGACGGGGAGCTTATCGGAATAATA
>CAZMBQ010000049.1:0-5871 GCA_964564705.1 uncultured archaeon | reverse complement strand
CTGGGTCCCGCGGTTTACGGCGCGATGATGAACGGGGAGATACCCGACCAGGAGGTCAAGAAGAAGAACGTGGAGCTCCAGGAGAAGCTCGTGGAGCTTGGTTTCGACAGAGAGGAGAGCAAGAGGGTAAAGGTCGTCCACAACAAGAACATATTCCTGGACATGACCCGTGGGGTGCACGCCATACTCGAAATAATGGAAATGGTCAAGGGGTCTTTCATCGAGGCCATGAACGAGGGTCCCCTTGCGAGGGAGCCCTGCGGCGGCGTGAAGGTCTGCCTCATGGATGCCAGGCTGCACGAGGACGCCATACACAGGGGGCCTGCCCAGGTCATACCCGCGGTCAGGAAGGCTGTGAGGAAGGCCATGCTCGCCTCGGCCGCATTCATACTCGAGCCCAAGCAGGTCATCAGGATTGACGTGCCCACTGAGCAGGTCGGCGGCGCCACAAAGGAAGTGAGCAACAGGAGGGGCCAGATACTCGAGATGACAGAGGAGCGCGGCCTCACCATGGTAAAGGCTAAGATTCCCGTCAACGAGATGTTCGGCTTCAACTCCTCCCTGAAGTCCTCCACGGGCGGGCTGGGTTTCTATTCGCTGGTAGACGTCCTATACGAGCCGCTCCCCAAGGAGCTCGAGCCCAGGATAATAAAGCAGATACGCGACAGGAAGGGCCTCAAGACAGAGGAAGAGGAACCCGAAGAGGATTGATCGGGGTGGTTCTCTTTTGGCGCACGTGCCAATTCGATCGCCCCTGCGCGTGTTTAGGAACCTGGGATCATATTGGGGTTTGTGGGTTGTTTCGATGGTTCGTTGGGTATCTATGCAACGGATTCGTCAAGTAATCTGCCATATTGTTCTTTTGTTGTGCCCACGCCTCTTCGAGAAATGAATTTAAACCTTCTACCGAATTCTTTGGTATGAGCTGGACGAGAGAGCGGCTGAAGGCGCTCACGCTGGATATGCTCGAGCTTGCTTACAGAACGAACAGGGAGCTCGGCCCAGAAGGTTACAGGGAACTCCGGACAGAAAAGGACGTGGTGTTGGAAGCTGACATTGCAGTCACCCGAGCCGTCAGGGACGCGCTCAAGGAGAGTGGGGTGCCTGCGGTCCTGCTCAGGGAGGAGTCCGATGTAGGGAAGGAGCGCTTGGTGGATTCGCCTTCGCTGACAGTGGGGATCGATGACATTGACGGTACGGGCAACAAAAGGGACGGGAGGGGACACCTGCCCTACTGCACGATAATGACGGTGCTTGAAGGCACCGAACCCACTTATGACGACGCCTTGCTCGCGGGAATTGTCAGCCACAATTCGAAGCATGTGTATTTTGCAACCAGGAACGAGGGGGTCTTGAGGGACGACGTGCAGGTAAGTACATCAGGAGCGAGAACCCCGAGGAGAAAAGGGTTGGTCCTGGTGGATCACCTGATGGGTTCGATTGAGAATCAGGGACTCATGGAAAAATTAATGGGACACTACGGTAAATTCTGGTTCAAGGACATTGGCTGCGCCGGGATCTCTTTCGCGCTTGTGGCTTCGGGAGGTGCTGATGCGTACGTGAACATCGGACAAAAGGGGCACGAGCTTGGGGCAGGCTATCTCATGGTCAGGGAGGCCGGAGGGGAGGTGTTGGGGATAAACGGCCCAATAGGCGGCGATTCTTATGATTTTGAGGGGAAGCGCCCGATAGTGGCGGCGGCGACCCCTGAGCTCGCAAGGGAGATTGTAGGCTACCTCACCCCTTCTTCTTGAAGAACAGCCACTCCTTGCCGCGGGGACGGAAGTGGACGAGGACGAACGTGCCTTTCAGGCGCTTTCCATCCAGGCTGAAGACCAGCTTCTTCCCTGGATTGTGGTCCTCCACCCGGAAGGTGCCCGTGTCCCAGATCTTCACAGTGCCCTTGCCGTAGCCTTCCTTGATCTCCCCCTCCCACTTACCGTATTCCAGGTCATGGTCGTCCACCTGGACAGCGAGCTTCCTCGCGTGAAGGTTCCGGGGGTCTATCCTCTTGGGGATTGCCCAGGACTTCAGCACTCCTCCCATCTCCAGCCGGAGGTCGTGGTGGTGGTGTCTTGACTCGTGGTCGTGGACGACGAAAAGCTTCCCTGGCATGTTTACCAATTGTAACCGTGGAAGATAAGCGTTGTCCGACGCTGGCGACGAATGCTTTTATACCACTTTCCCGAAAGAATTATTCATGCTCCAGTACATCCGGCTCGTGAGGCCCTTCAACTGCCTCATGGCCTTGCTGGCCGCCCTTGTGGGTGGGGCCGTGTCGGCGGGTCTTGGCACGTTCCTGGCTGCAGACGTTTACCTGGCTGCCCTGGCGGCCGTCCTCATAGCGGGCGCAGGGAGCGCGGCGAACGACCTCGCGGACGCGGAGGCGGACAGTGTGGGCAGGCCCCGGAGGCCGCTCCCTTCAGGGAAGGTCAGAAGGACGGCCGCGACCGGCTTCTCTGCAGCCCTCTTCCTGGTTGGCATCCTCCTCTCTGGTCTCATCAACACCCTCGCCTTTGCCATAACTGTCCTGGTCTCGGCGCTCATGCTGCTGTATTCCTTCAGGATTCAGGGCAGGGTGCTTTCCGGGAGCGCTGTGTTGAGCCTCCTCATGGCCTCTGCTTTCCTGTTCGGCGGTGTATCCGCTGCATCGGGAAGCAGCCAGCTTCTCGCCCCGATACTACTGTTCGCTTTCGCCTTCCTGGTAGGCCTCCCGAGGCAGCTACTGAAAGGCCTCGATGACTCCGAAGGAGAGGGAGCCGGCTTGTTCAAAAGGCTCAAGTCCCGAACAGTGGAGAAGCTCGGCCTCTCGGATGCGGGAGCTGGCAGGCTTCCCGTCCTGGTGGCAGAGGCCAGCTTTCTCCTCGCAGTTGCGGTGTCCGCGCTCCCTTACGCGCTCGGTCTGTTCGGGGCGGAGTACGCGGCAGTGGCTGTGGTGGCCGACATCCTGCTGCTGCTCGCCCTCGGGATGCTTACGGTTTCAGAGAAGCGGAGCGGTATGGTGGGGAGAGCGAGATCCCTCTTCTTCGGGAAGAGGCTCTACAGGAGCGTGAGCAGCTACTCGAGGATCGGATTCCTCCTCGGGGTGCTGGCCTTTCTGGCAGGAGCTGTTTTTTAGGCTTTTGGTCAAGAAATAAAGCGTGGCTGCCTTTCTGGCAGCGGAAGGGCCTGTAGTTCAACGGATAGAATGCCGGCTTGCGGTGATTTGCTCGCGAAAAGCCGGTGATTCGGGTTCGATTCCCGGCAGGCCCACTTCAGTGCCAGGCCAGCCTATTGAACTTCCTGTCTCCGGGTATGGATGACTTGCGGCTCGCGGCCCCGCCTTTGCCGGAGGCGGCCTTGTGGTTGAGGAGGTTGTGACGGGTCTTCTGGAGGCCGTAGTGGATCAGTATGCTCAGCATTAACAGGAAGGCCACGTCTATCACGAGGTTCAGCACGTGCACCAGCGGGAATTTGTTCACGTACAGTACTGACAGCAGGCTGCCGTAGAGGTTGCAGTAGTTGCACTTCTTCTCCGGGAATATCCACGAATAGGGGAGTATCACGGGGTTCTTGAGCTTTACGGTGGGGCAGGGCTTGGAGGCGCAGACCGTCTCGTCGAAAAGGTGCCCGATGTTCGGGATGCTCGAGAGGATTGAAAGGATGATGAAAATCACGAGGATCTCGTTCCTGCGTATCTTCATCCCGAGCTCCATGTGTTATATTTTGGCCTTTCCGGAATAAAAAAGCCCTTTTAATCCCAGCCGGTCGTGATCGTCCATCTCTTCCTTCTCTTGGTGTAATGGGAGCTGGTGGCGTACTGGGTCTTGACAGTGTACTGGCTGCCACCGCCTTCCTCCTGGGACTGGACGTACCTCTCCTTCTCCTCCTTGGGAGCTTCGGGAAGCATTAACTCGAGGCTCACCGTCTCCTGGACAGATGGCTCGGCCCTGAAGGGAGAGATGTAGCTCAGGCTGGTCGGGAACTTCCAGAGAAACTTCCCCTCGACGGAGAGCGCGACCAGCTTGCAATCATAGCAACCGAATATTATCGCGTTTCCCGCCTTCGCGGGATCGGACATGACTATCCTGGTTTCCTTATGTTTCCACTTCACCCTGCATGTCCTCGGGTCCAATGTAGTTGTCCATGCCCCCCCCCCTCAGTGGGTAGCCATCACCGTGGCTGCGTCCTCCTCTCCCAGCCCGGGGTCCCTCCCTTCTTCGAGCATTACCCTCAGGTAGGGAAGATGGTCTCTTCTCACCCTTCCCGTGGAGCAGTGCAGCTCCTTCCCGAGCCTCTGGCAGAGCTCGTCCCGCATGGCTCGGGCCTGCTTGGTCCTGGCGAGCGCGAGGAACCGCTCAGGGGGTTTGTAAGGCACGTATCCGCGGCTGCTGCCCACCAACCCCACCCCGGCCATCATGTCCACCATGTACCCTTTGAAAGCCCAGTTCTGCTGTTTGGGAACAAGGGAGCGGAAGTGGTACGCCTTCGAGAGGAGGGTGAACACTCTCTCCAGCGACTCTGGCGGGAACTCCCTGTGCGCGTTGCCTTCTATCCACCACAGGACTTCGTCAGGATCCTTGTCGCCGTCGAATATCAGCTTCCTTGATGTGGAGATGCTCCCTGACCTCAGTATCGTGGGCAGCGAGTTGATCAGTGAAGAGGAGCGCTCCCTGTATCCTATCGCCATCAGGTCATCGTCCCCTATCGACCGCCTCCCGGCGGCAGCGAGCTGCAAGTCTGTCAGAGCAGCCCTCATATCCCCGTCAGAAAACCTGGCCAGGCTCTTGAGCACGCCCCCCCTGGTCTCTACCCCTTCCTTCTCGCACACCTCTCTCAGGTACTTCTCCACGGACGGGGAAGGCACCTTCGTAAGCTTGACCATCTTGCAGCATGCCCTCAGCCCGCGCAGCTTGGGGAGCCACGGGTCATTGGCAGCTATGAACACGGGTGAGGAGGATGCCTTCACCAACCTCGCTACGGCCTGGACCGCTCCGCGGTCCCTTCCCGAGATGCCGTCGGCATCGTCCACCAGTATCACCCTCCCTTTCGAGAATAGCGTGGAGGAGGTCGAGACGCTAATGTAGGATTCTATCTCGTCCTTCCCCCTCTTGTCCGAGGCGCTTATCTCCACAAAGTGGAAGCCCTGCTCCCTGGCCACGAGCCTCGGGATGAGGCTCTTCCCGCTTCCGGGCGGGCCGCAGAGCATGAGAGCCTTCCCTTTCCTGAATTTTGCCGCGAAAGCAGTTGCCTCCTCAGCGGCCTTCCTGTTCCCCGCGACCTCCTGGATTGAGGAAGGCCCGTGCTTGTCTGTCCAGAGCTCCTTCATGATGTTTATTTGCAGGCAATCGTTAAAAGTTCACCAGGCAAGCACCCTCAGCGTGATGGTGTCGCCGCTGTCCCCGAGCTTCCTGAGAACGCTCTTGGTGAACACGTTCGCCACCCTCGGGGCGGCAGAGCCGTACTCGAGTATGGTGGAGGTGGAGTTCTGTATGATTATCCTGAAGTCCCTGGATATGCCGAGCGTGGACTTGAAGGAGGAGTAATTGGTGGCGTTCATGGCGTTTATCCTTGAGAGCAGGACCTCTCCCTCCTCCTCCACAGCGAAGGGGACCGCACGGCTCTCGTTCACGACCTGGAAGCCGCCCGTGCAGTTCAGCGCGCTGTCCTGGTCGGTATAGTGCATGGAGAAGCGATTCAGCCCGTCCGAGAGATCGCTCTGCCAGTAGACCTTGTTCCCGGTTATGTTGCACTTCTGGGGGGCGGACCCCTTGTATATCCTGGTAGTGTTCTTCCCGAAGGGCCACCTGTAATCAAAATGGAGTACCGCGCTGCTCCTGGAGCCGTTCGACTCGAACGTGAACGGCACGGAATGGGCCGTGGCCGTGATGT
>CAZMBQ010000048.1:5442-5967 GCA_964564705.1 uncultured archaeon | reverse complement strand
CCTGCACGAGACCGTGCACGTCTTCAACGAGCCCGTCCTCAGGTGGCAGCCTCCCGGGGTCGAGTGGTTTGACGAGGGCGTCGCGAAGTACGTGGAGTTCCTCTACAGCAGGAAGGCAGGAGAGAGGCAGGCGGAGATATTCGGGGAGCCTGTCAAGTGGAGGGAGGGACTGACCGTCTACACGCTCCCTTCCCGCTCCTCCCCGGAGGAGCTCTGGGAGTACTACCTCTCAAACCAGGACTTCATGCGGACATGGAACCCGGATGCCCCCGAAACCAGGGAATTCGGCTACGCCTTCAGCGAGCTCGTGGTGAGGGAGTTCGTCATGAGGGAGGGCTCTGACGCTCTGCACGGGGTATATGAGGGCCTGCTGGAAGTGGGCGAGCCCGCGGAAACCCCGGAGAAGTTCAACTCGATTGTCCTGGGGCTGCTGGGTTCGGACTTCAGGCCGTGCTATTCGCAGGTCAGGGAGGAGTTCGATGCCTGCCTCAGGCAGGTGAACGAAATGGACCCGGAAGTCCCGGA
>CAZMBQ010000048.1:1523-5432 GCA_964564705.1 uncultured archaeon | reverse complement strand
AGGGAGGATGAAATAATAATCCCTGAGATAGAACCCCCAGAGGAGGAGCCCGCGCACGTAAGCTTACTCCAGGTCATTCTGGACTTCTTCGCCTCGATAGCCGAGGCGATTTCCTCTTTGTTCGGAAGGTAAGAAAATGAAGCGCTCCCGAGGGGATTCGAATTCAGGAAGCAAAAGGGCCTCTTCTGCTTTCCCCTGTCTCCGGGTCGTTTCGCTTGCTCTCTATCACAGGCATTCCGCCTCAACGTTTTCAAGCAGAGCTCGAAAACCCGGCATACTCTCGGCGCAATGATGACCGGACTATACTACGGGAGCACTTTAAAACAATTGTGCCTGCAGTATTTAAAAAGAAACGAGTGGGTCCGGCAGGATTCCCGCCTTCTGAATCGAACCTGCAGCCTCCCGCACGTCAAGCGGACGTCATGCCATTAGACCACGGACCCTTCTGTTAGACTTGTCGAGCATATTAATATTCTTTAAGGGCCCGCTACATCAGGTTCTCCCTGTTCATGGGGAAGGCCGAACAGGATCTTATGTCCCCGCTCCCCAGGGCGAACTGCGTCACCCTGTTCAGCCCTATCCCGCACCCCGCATGTGGTATCGGCTGCTCCCGGATAAGCCTCAGGTACCACTCAAAATCCCGGATGCCCCCACCCCTTGCTTCGAGCATCCTGAGCATCTGCGACTCCTTCAGCCTCTTGAGTAGCTTCCCGTGCACGTGCTCCCTCTCGGCCGCGCCCGCGGCCTCGCCGCTGCAGGGAAGTATCAGGTCAGTGCTGTTCACGACCTCGGGATCCTCCGGGTTCTCCCTCATGTTGAAGAACTTTATCTCCTTCGGGTAATGGGTTATGAAGACCGGCCTGCTGCCCAGGTGGCTGGCCAGGTCCTGCTCATGGGCGTGCTTCAGGTCGTCCCCGAAGCTGAGCCTGTGCCCCAGGGAGTTCAGTATCTCGAGCGCCTCCCTGTAGGCCATCTTCCTGAACGGCGGCCTGGCCTTCCTCAGCCTTCCGGCATCCGCTCCCAGGCCCTCCAGGTGGCCCTTCTCCTTGAGGACCCTTGAGAGCATTGAATGCACTATCCCCTCCATGTGCCCCATCAGCTGCTCCAGCCCACCCTTCTCGGGCGTGGCGAACTCTATCTCGAGCAGCGGGAACTCTGTCAGGTGCCTCGCGTCAACCTCCGGTTCGGCCCGGAAGCTCGGCCCGATGCAGCACACCTTCCTGAAGTGGGGTATGAAGGCCTCGAGGTAGAGCTGCCCTGTCTGCACCAGGTAGCCCTTGTTCCCGAAATAGTCCACCTCGAAGAGGGTGTCTATGTTCTCGCACGCGCCCGTGGCCCTGGTTATGTGCGGGACCACTATGTTCACGAACCCCTCCTTCATGAAGTATTCCATCGCCCCTTCCACGAGCCTTCCCTCGACCAGCGCAACCGCAGCAAGGTCACCTTCCCCGAGGATGTCCCATCTCGTCCTGCTCAGCAGCTTCTCCTTTGCCTCGTGCATAAGCCTCTTGTTAGGAATAGAGTTGTATTTTTAATCCATATTTCTGCTACCGGAATTGCACAGAGTTGTATTTAAATTATCCGTCCAAGTAAGCTCATGATCACCCCCGAGGTTGTCAGGAAGGTGGAGGGGTTTGTCCGCCAGAAGCCCCGCACGGTCCAGGAGATCGCTTCCCTCCTCGGCAGGAACTGGCGCACTGCCGACCGCTACGTGGGCTGGATAGCGAGGGAGCACGATTCCATATCCGTCCGCACCTTTCGCGGCGGCACCAGGGGCGCACTCAAGGTGGTCTACTGGAACCCCGCGGAAAGTATCCACTCGTCGGGATTCCAGGAGAAGCTCGTGAGGATGATAGAGGGCAAGAGGAAGGACGAGTTTTCCCCCTTCGATATCTACCAGTATGTCGATTCCTCCAGGAGGAACGCGTCCATAATGGAGGGTGGGGGGAAGGAGTTCATGAAAGCCCACCTCGAAAAGGCAGGAGAGCAGGTGCTTTCCTTCTCGGGAAACCTCTCCTGGATCAACTCCGTGGAGGGCGAAAAAAGACTCCTGGACGTGGTGGAGTCGCTCCTCGGCAGGGGCGCGTCCCTCAAGGCTCTCTGCAGGGTCACCATAGACAGCATGAACAACGTGAAATCGCTTCTCCACCTGAACGAGAGGCTCGGGAAGAACCTCGTGGAGGTCCGCCACTGCGAGCAGCCCCTGCGCGGCTTCGTCATAGACTCCTCCCTTGCGAGGTTCAGGGAGATGCGGGACCCCTCGGACTACAAGCGCGGGGAGCTTGACAAGAGGATAACCCTCTTCTACGAGCTCCATGACCAGGAATGGATAGAATGGCTCCAAAAGCTGTTCTGGTACTTCTTCAGGACCTCTGCCCCGGCAGAAAAACGCATCAAGGACCTCGAGAGCATCAGGAACGTTTACAGGATATGAGGAGTGTGAATGGGCCCAGAGAGAATTGAACTCTCCCCCCTGCCGTTCCTACAGCCTTCTTGCCCGGAAGCCGCGGAATTCGCGAAGCAAGTTCGGACTCCGTTTCTGGGTTCGGCCTTTTCCCAAAAAGGCTGGTGTGAGGGCAGTGTCCTAGCCACTAGACTATGGGCCCTTGGTATTATTTTTGGGTGAAAGGGTTAAAAGCTTCCCTGGTGCCGGGAGCCCAGCTCCGCTGAGCCGCAAGGCCTCTCCACCCCCCTGACCGGGAAGACCCTCAGCATGCCCAGCGGCGCGGTAGCGGGAAAGAATAAAGCGCCAGGACCAGGATTCGAACCTGGAAGGGCCGGAGCCCACTCGCTCCCTCTCCGAAGGTTCGAGGCGAGCGCGTTGCCGTTCCGCCACCCTGGCTTATTTATTAAACAGTTTTATATTATAAGAGGGGCGCAAATATAACGGCGTTATGTGTATGGAAATATCAGTAACCTACCAAGGAAGTAAAAGGAATATCTCCTTCCCGGGACGGACCGCCCGGGACCTGCTGAAGGAGCTTGGTATCCTGCCGGAGACCGTCCTCGTGGCAAGGAACGGCGAGATTGTCCCGGAGAGCGAGGCTCTTGCAGGAGGCGACAGGATAGAGCTGCTGAGAGTCATTTCAGGAGGCTGATGTGGAAGGGAAGTGCAGGTGCGGGAAGCTCGCTGTCTTCTGCCGGGCGTACGAGGGCAACTGCTACTGCAAGGCATGCTTCGTCAAGTCCACAGAGAAGCGCGCCAGAAGGGAGGTCGCCAGGCAGGGGATGATAAGGCCGGGCGACAGTGTGGCAGTCGCCCTCTCGGGTGGCAAAGACTCCTCTGCCGCACTCTACTTCATCCACTCCCTCCTGAAGAAGAGGAAGGATGTGAAGCTCTTTGTGGTTTCAGTGGACGAGGGCATACGCGGCTACAGGGCGCCGACCCTGAAAACGGCCGGGAAGCTCTGCCGCTCCCTCGGGATCGAGCATCATATCTTTTCTTTCCGGGAGGAGTTCGGCCAGACCCTGGACAGCAAGCTGAAGTCCGCGAAGCCCGCCCAGGAGCCCTGCTCCTACTGCGGAGTCGCCCGCCGCTACCTGCTGAACAGGACCGCGAGGGAGCTCGGCGCCACAAAGCTCTGCACGGGCCACTGCTTGGATGACGAGATACAGTCGGTTTTCATGAACTACCTGCGGGGAGACCTGCTCAGGGCCGCGAGGATGGACCCCTCCCCCAGGAAACGGGACAGGGGAAAGTTCGTCCAGAGGATAAAACCCTTCCGCGCCCTCCCCCAGAAGGAGGTCGCCCTTTACGCGCTCCTTAGGGAGCTCCCCTTCCACGAGGACGAGTGCCCTTACAAGGGCGGCATGCGCTTCGAGGTGGGCAAGCTTCCCTACGCCGTGCTCGTGGGCCCGGACGGGGTGCTGCGTTCGAAGGGCCTCGTGAACAACCGCGAGCACCTCGAG
>CAZMBQ010000048.1:0-1513 GCA_964564705.1 uncultured archaeon | reverse complement strand
GACAGGCTCCTACCATTCCTGAGGAAGGCCGCAGAATCCCCGGGACTCAGCCTCCGGACATGTGAGAAATGTGGCGAGCCGGGCTCGGGCAGGGTCTGCATGGCCTGCGAGATGTGGAAGTAAACCTAACAAGAGCCCGCGAAAAAATCCTATCTCAGCTCCCTTATCAGTATCCTTCCGCTGATCTTCCAGTAGAGGACCTCCCTGCCTGCCTCGATCTTGCCCCTGAACTCCTCCGGGACAGTCGCCTCGAAGGTGGAGTAGTCGGCCATGTCCATGAACTGCGCGATCTCCCCGGACACCGAGATGACTTGAGCAATCCGCTTGTCTATCATGGGAACGTCCACGCTTGCAGAGGAGGGCTTGAGAAGGAAACGCCTCCTGTTGTCGAATATGCCCATTGCCTCGAGCCTTATCTTGGACGAACCGTGCTTCCCCGGCTTCGACTTGGTGTATCCAACGACCTTGCACGGCTCCCCATCGATCATGACGAAGTTTCCTTGCTTGAGGTCCTTTATGACTGAAGTCTCTGACATGGTTTCCACTTTAATTACTGGCTCACTGTTTTAAATGCTTGGCCCCTTTCCCGAAGGCCGCGGCCACGATCAGGGGGAACAGAATGGTGGCGTCCCCGTACACCTTGACCTTCTCTGCCCCGGGCCTTATCTTCCCCCAGGCCACTGCCTCATCCGGCCTGGAGCCCGAATCCGAGCCGTCGAATTCCAGCACGCTGTTGATGTACACCGCGTAATCGGAGCCGTCCCTGAACAGGTTCGCGTTCGATACATGGTGCTTGACTGGGCCCGAGCCCAGGATTATCACCCCGCTCTTCTCCGCGTTCAGGGCAATGTCGTTCAGCTTCACTGTGTCCCCGGCGACGTCCACCCTGAAATCGGGATTCTCCTTCAGGAAGAAGTATATCATGTCCCCCAGGGAGCCGTCAGTGAAGGTTGGGCAGAACACGGGTATGCCGTTCCGCGAGGCCCAGTGGCAGATCGAGCCCTCGTCCTCCACCTCCTCCCCGAGTTCCCTTATCAGCTCAGAGACCGGGAGCACACCGTCCTTCCTCTGCCTTTCGAGCATCCTCCCGAGGAAGCGCTTCATCATGCCCTCAAACCAGATGTACCGATCGTTCGGGATGAATATGTTCCCTGTCCGGTTTATCCCCCCCTTCCTGAGCTCCGCCCCCTCTGACTCGAACCTCCCCAGCAGGAAGGGCTTGTGGCACTTTATTATGTCCTCCTCCACCCCTCCCCCGGTGGTGACGAGTACGTCCACCATCCTGTTCTTCACGAGGTATGCTATCGCCTCCCTCACCCCTGATGTGACCATGTTCGAAGTGTATGCGAGGAATATGGTGGCCTTGTCCCTGCGCATCTTCCCTATTATCTCCACTGCCCGCGCGAGGTTGCTCGCCTGGAAGCCGGTGCTCCCATACGCTTTCATGAACCTGTAAAGGTCGAACCCCTTGGAGAAGTCGTACCCCCTTATCTCCACGCCCTTGGGTTCACTG